>JADFZT010000008.1:0-1944 GCA_015232395.1 Magnetococcales bacterium
CCAAAATCGCTGGCAGAGATTACAGCAGCGTCTATCGTGACATGAAACTTTTAATCAGCAGTGGATTGGTTCTGAAAGATACAAAAGGTTTGGTATCCGCTCCGTGGCACTCCATTATTCCTGAGGTGGTGCTGTAAAAAGGTTGGGCTAAAACAAAATAGATCGTACTACCAAGAATATCGGTGAAAAGTTACATGGATTGCCCAAGAGTATCTGCATAGGCATCCCAATCAATAGCTGGAACTGTAGCAAGTGACTGCAACTTTTTCAGCAATCGAAACAAAAAAAAGATCAATGCCTGTTCAGAGGGGCATGTTAATATTTTACCATCATGATAGTCAAAACAGTGGCCAGATATGGAAAGACCACAATCCAGACGTTCCTCCTCTCCATATGAGTTTGAAATATTTTTAAAAGGCTTCCCTTCAAACCCCTCTTCCCACCCCATCCTGACAGAAATGATTCCTGAGACAATCTTGAAAAGAGGCTTTGGCCCGTATTTTCCGTCCGCATAAGGTATTTCAACACTCGTCCGATCCAAGCCCCTTACAGAATTAACCTTATCTACCGCATACTTGTAATATCTCTTACTTACCTCCGGCTTGACTTCAAACACACAATAAACCGCTTCTGCTGGCACAAACCGGAAATTTTCTTGATCAAGCAATGTTGGCGTATATTGCCGATCATAGATAATAACATCAATCTGGTCGCTTGTTCTCCCACAACTATCAACAACAACACCACTGTCAACCTTATATCTGTTTGGCAAGTATTTTCGCAACATATTAATGATAAGATTTTCGTTTACCTCACCCATCTCCCCATCATGGGTTATACTTTTGGAGGAAAGTTGGAGCGCTGCCAAAAGATGTTTTTGTTCTGCAGCAAACGCATCCTGGAGAAACTTTTTCCCATCAGTCCTTGATTTTTGTTTTAAGCTCATAGCCACTCCCGAAATTAACTTCATTCCACTTTTTCTCGTCACGCCAACAATCTATATCATTAACATCCCCCAGAAGGCAACTGATTTATTCCACTACTGGATTTTCCTTGGTCCGACAAAGACATTTTTCTCGTGAATCTGAATGGCAAAATCACCGACACGGTCTGGCAAACAATTTCATAGGGGAAAGCCCCATACGCACTCCAGGCTTCGTTGGTTCAACGCCCTACCGGCGCAATGATTTCGAATCATTTTACCCGTCGGATACCGAAACCCACTAAAGTATCTGTATATTCATCTGATCTTTTGGGACGAACCCCAGATGATACTTACCCTTCCAACTGACATGGGAATGGGATCTGCCACTCAACTCATGATAAGCTCCGGCATAGAAACGCATCCATTCAGCAAAACAAGACCACCCACCATAGAATAGTAGCGGCTGTTACCAGATAAACTCCTCTTACCCGACCTCCTCATCGTCCTCCGTGACAGCATTGAATCTGTCTTCATCCATGCCGGTTTACGTCAATTTTATTCCAATACCCCCCATGATGGGAGGATGCCCTTTCGTTGAGGCCAGAATCAGGGAGAGTTTTTATTCTCACACCGGAATGTTAATGAAACAGATGCCAGCCAAACCAGCCTTTAGACCAAGGAACAAGCCATCTTGAAATCAAAAAAAAGCGCTTTATTAAAGAGTTGCAGAATGATTCGTGTTTTTTATAGAGGCATGAGTCGCGCCTGAACTACTTAATGCAAAGAAGGTCCGGATGTGTTAGGATGGTGTCATTGCTATTTATCCGAACCAAGTTCCATTTCCATAAGACTTTTCCGCTGGGTTACCTGATAACCCACATCGCTGAAAGCAAACCGCTGTAAAATCAGTTTTTTGCAAAATACTAGAGGAGTATTCATGGCGTTTCGGTTACCGAGTAGGCGCTTTTTCACCAAATATCCAGGACAGGACGCCAAGTTCGGCGTGGACCATCAAAATG
>JADFZT010000008.1:2043-94098 GCA_015232395.1 Magnetococcales bacterium
CGTTTCGGTTACCGAGTAGGCGCTTTTTCACCAAATATCCAGGACAGGACGCCAAGTTCGGCGTGGACCATCAAAATGCCCCTGAACGGGGTTGGCGCTTCCTGGCTCTTCTGCTTCCTCTGATCAGCCTTTTCTCCCTCTCTACCCTACCCGCCTCTGCACGTGCCGACGGGGTGATCATCAACGAAATCATGGCAGCCAACGCTGCTAGCCACCTGGATGAAACTTTCGGCAATTTTTCTGACTGGTTTGAACTCTACAACACCGACATCCACTCTCTGGATCTCAGCGGCTACACCCTGACCGACGATCTCACCAAGCCTGCCAAATGGCCCATTCCCGAAGGAATTGTCATTGAGGGAGGTAGCTCCCTGGTTTTTTGGGCTGACGATGCCAACCAGGATAATCACACCAACTTTCAGCTGGAACAGAGCGGTGAAACCCTGGGGCTTTTCACCCCAACAGGGGAGCTGGTCGATAGCGTCACTTTCGGCCCCCAGGTCACCGATGTCTCCTATGGCCGCATCTTGGGAGGGAGCGATGTATGGCTCTATTATGCCGTTCCCACCCCCAACGATATCAACAACACCAACGGCCTATTCGAGGCCACACAGGCGCCTCCCCCCACATTTTCCCTCTCCGGGGGCATGCTGCAATCCCCCCAGGAGCTGCGGATTTTTACTGAAACCACTGGCGGGATCATCCGCTTTACCACGGACGGAACTCTGCCGACTCCCAATGATCTGGACGCCTCTATTCTCTACGACACCCCCCTCACCATTAACACCTCCACCATTATCCGGGCCCGGGTCTTCTCAGAGGAGTTCCTCCCCAGTCGAACCGTCACCCGCTCCTTCCTGTTTGCCGATGGTTTTGATCTGCCCATCATCTCTCTGGTGACCAATCCCGGCTATTTATGGACCGATGAGATGGGGATCTATGTTTTCGGTCCATCGACACCTCCCGACAGCTCTGGAGATGGCAGTGGGGAAACAACAGCGGATGAGGGAGAGGATGAGGAAGAGGAAGAGGATACACTGGGGGACATGATCTGCCGGGATATGCCGTTCAATTATAATAAAAAATGGGAACGACCCGCGCATCTTGAGTTTTACCAGAACAATCAACTGGAATTTAAACTCGATGCAGGCATCAAAATCTTCGGAGGGTGCTCCCGCTCTTTTCCACAAAAATCCCTGGCCGTTAAAGTTCGGGAAAAATATAGCGGTTCGGCCACCCTGGACTACCCGCTTTTCCTCAACAACACCAATCAATACACCTCTTTTGTCTTGCGCAACTCTGGCGGGGACTGGTTTTCCACCATGTTTCGTGATGCCATGATGCAGAGCCTGCTCGATGGCCGGATGGATATGGATAAACAGGCCTACCGACCCGCCGTACTCTTTTTGAATGGTGAATTTTGGGGCATCCACAATATTCGTGAAAAACTCGATGAAAACTATCTGGCGACGCACCACGGAATCGATCCGGAAAATGTCGATATTCTCGAAGGGGACGGTCTCGCCATTGCGGGAGAAACAGACCACTATGAAGAGATGGTGGAAAAACTCTCCCAGATGGATCTGGCGGAACCGGAATCCTTTGTCTATGCCGACAGCGTGGTGGACCTGGATGAGTTTACCAACTATCTCATGGCCCAGATCTACTATTCCAATGGGGATTGGCCGGATCACAACATCAAGTTTTGGCGCTCCCGGGAGGAGGGTGAAAAGTGGCGTTGGCTACTCTACGATACCGACACCGGTTTTGGCCTGATGGACAGCGAAAGCTACAGCGTCGATACTCTGCAGGCAGCCACCTCTACTGAGGATGACAGCAATATCGAATGGTCCACCTTCCTGGCACGTAAGCTTCTGGAAAATAGTTCCTTCAAAGATCACTTTCGCCAAGCCTTTGCCATGCACCTTAACCAAACATTCGACATTGATCGGGTGATTGGGGTGATTGATGAATTCCAGTTGAATCTGCAACGGGACATGGTGGCCCATCTGGACAAGTGGACGGCCATTTCCACCTCTGAAGATCCCATCGTTGACTGGATGGATAACGTCGAGGTGATGCGTGAGTTTGCCCGCAACCGCCCGGAATATATGTGGACCCATATTTCGGATCGTTTTTCCGAGGATGGGAAGATTGACGTCACCCTTGATACCTCCGGTGAGGGACGTGGCAGGCTGTTGGTGGAAGATATTGAGGTCATCGACCTACCCTTCACCGGCACATTTTTTGCGGATGTCACCCTGGAAGTTGCCGCTATTCCCGAAGAGGGTTCCCAGTTTGTGGGATGGGAGGAGCGGGAGGAGGAGGATAATCCTCTGCGCCTGGGCTATTCCGAAAACCTCACTCTCACCGCTCAGTTTGATGAGTTGGCCCCCATCGTCATTCGGGAAATCCACTACAATCCCTCCTCAAGCCAGGGGGATGATTCTGATTATGAGTTTATCGAACTCATCAACATCGGCCTGACCCCCATTGATCTGACCGATTATGCCTTCAGCGAAGGGATCGAGATGACTTTTCCCGATGGCAGCGTGATCGACACCCAGGAGATCATTGTGGTGGCTCGCAACGCCGAGACCTATCAGGATCAGGGGTATCAGGTTTTTGAATGGGAGAAAGGCAAGCTTTCGAATTCGGGGGAGACCCTGACGCTGATCAATGCTGAAGGCAATGAGGTGGACCAGGTGACCTATTCCGATACACTACCTTGGACACCCAGTGCGGATGGCGGCGGGGGGAGCTTGGCCCTCATCAACCCGGCCCTGGATAACGCCGCCCCTGAAAACTGGTGGGTAGGTCCCACCTTTGGTGGCACCCCAGGCTCCGATTCCGTTCTCTAAGCTTGATCGATGGCCGCCACCCACCATCAGCCCCACGGATTGCCCACCTCCCGCCATGAGTGCAAATATTTTTTGCCTGAGCGGCAGGTGGCAGATCTGCGCCAGTTCATGCAACCCTTCATGAAGCTCGACTCCCATGGGATGGACCGGGAGGGGGGGCGCTATCCCATTGTCAGTCTTTATCTGGACACCCCAGACTTCAAGCTCCACCATCAGACGTTACAGGGGGTGAAAAATCGCTTCAAGCTGCGGGTGCGAACCTACTCGGATGATCCGGGGGGGCCGGTTTTTTTTGAAATCAAGCGGCGGGTGGATAAAATCATCATCAAGCACCGGGCCAAGGTTTCCCACCAGGAGGCCCAAGCCCTGCTCTCTGGTTCCGGAGCCCCTTTCATAGGCTCGACTGATAAGTTTATGGAGCTTTCGTTGCGTCTGAAAGCATGCCCCGTCGTTCGGGTGCGTTATGATCGGGAGGCGTATGTTTCCAGGAGTGGGGATTCGGTGCGGATAACCATCGACAGCCATCTGACCCACCAAAAAACCTTGGATCCTCTCCTTGCCATGGGGGGAGAAGGGTGGCAGCCTACCCCGGTTGAAGGCCACATTCTGGAGATCAAATTTACCGAACGCTATCCTGCCTGGGTGCAGGAGTTGATTCGGGCGTTTGAGTTGCAGCGGATTTCGATTCCCAAATATGTGTTGTCGGTGAAGGAGGCCTTTGGCTCTATGCCGAGGTTGGATCCTCTCGGACAGCGGCTGCAGACTTGATGGCCCGGTTGGAGGCTTGATGGACCGTTTGGAAAATTGATGGACTGCTTGGAGAGTTGATGGACCTGTTGCTGGCCATTTTGAACAAACCGATTGGATCGACCCCCATGGAGGTGCTGGAGGCGACGGCGCTGGCCTTTCTCTTTGCTTTTGTTTTGGGGCAAGGTGTCGCCTGGGCCTATACCATCACCCATAGCGGCCTCTCCTATTCCCGCACATTTACCCAATCCCTGGTGCTGCTGGCGATGGTAGTGGCCATGGTGATGCGGATCATTGGGGACAATCTGGTGGTGGCTTTTGGTCTGTTGGGGGCGCTCGCCATCGTGCGCTTTCGCAACGTGCTGAAGGATACCCGGGATACGATTTTTGTCTTTCTCTCCATTGTCATCGGCATGGGGGTGGGGACGGGAAAATATCTCACCACCATGCTGGGGGCGGTGGCGATAGTGCTAGTGCTTTTTTACCTTCACTTTACCGGGTTTGGCACCTTGGATCGTTATGACGGACATGTGAGTTTTCTGCTCAGTGGCGGGAAGGGTGAAGGGGATTTTTCTCAAGTGATGCAGCGGTTTTGCCGAAGTTTCAAGTGTATCTCCCTGCGTCGCAGCCAGGATGCCGCCAACTATCTGTTTCAGGTCAGACTGCGGGATCCGGGTCGAAGTGCGGAATTTTTGGAGGCGTTGCGGCAGATATCCGGCACCAGCGATGTCGCTTTGGTAGAGCGTGAGGAGTTGACGGAAACATGAGCCCGAAAGCCCAAAATCGTCCCATACGCAGACCCTTCAAAAGGGTGCTGGCGGATCTTGCCGGGGTGGGCTATCTGGCTGTGTGGCTGGTGGCGGTGGGGGCTATCGGCTTGATTTTGCGGGATCGGCTGCAGGTGGCGGAATATACCGGCCTGGCTCAGGGCAGTCGCTATCACGTCTCTGCCACGATCCCGGGCCGGATCGATCAACTCCATGTGGAGCTTTACGACCGTGTGTTTGCCGGGCAGCTGGTGGCCACCCTGGAAGATGATCAGGTGATGGCCAAACTGAATGTCGCCAAAGCCAAACTGGATCTCTCCCGGACCGAGCTGAAAAAAGCCCATTATGATGTGGTGGATGGGGTGGGTGCCTGGCAGGGGGAGATGCGTCGTTTTGCCATGGATGAAGCCCAGTGGCGCTTGGAGGCCCTGGCGATGCAGGTGGCTCTGGAAACCGATCGGGTGGAGCTGGAAAAGGTCCATCGGGTGGTGGAGAGGCTGCGTTCCCGCCATGTGGAGGGGTATGCCACGGATGCGGAGTTGGATGCGGCTGTGTTGGAAGAAAAACGCCTGCGAAAACAGATAGCCGGCCACGAAAAGCAGCTCCGTCAAACCCAGGCCAACCGGCGTGATGCGGGGGATCGGCTGAAGGGTTTTGTGGGTAATCTTTCCATGGATGGGGATCCGACCACGATTGTCATGGCTCCGCTACAGGTCGCCATTGAGGTGGAAGAGGCGCGGCTGGAGGAGATTCGGGTGGAGCGACGCAAGCTGATTTTGCGGGCACCGGTAGCGGGCAAGGTAAGCCAGGTGTTGGGGAGGGCTGGGCAATCTTTGCGGGTGGGTGAATCGGTGGTGTTGATTGACCAGGGGGTGGCCTCTGAGGTGGTGGCGTATCTGCCCGAGTCCCAGAGCCGCAACGCCCAGGTTTCCCAACCGGTTCAGATCAGCCGCAGCAGCGATCCCACAACGGTAGCCGACTCCCTGGTCTTGCGGATTTCCCCCACCATCGAACCGATCCCCGAACGCCTGTGGCCCACTCCCGACCGCCCCATCTTCGGCAGGCCCATCGTCCTCGCCCCCAGCGCTACCCTCCCCCTCCTCCCGGGTGAAAAGGTTCAGGTGCGCCTTCTCTCTACCACCCAATAGCCCCTTCCCCTTGCACTGTGGGGATTTTCTCTATCAATTGTTTGATAATCGCTCAATCACCACCCCTGTGAGAGAGGCCTCCCCCAGCTTGAAACTCAAGAATGATATATATAGTTGAATATTTTGCGATTTCTGTTTTTATCTGAAGCGTGTGGTGGGCACAAAAGCAGTGCTCTCCCTACCGTATATCTGTCGGATGGAACAACTTTGGGAGAGTGAAACCGAGGATAGGAGAAAGGCTGCTGGGAGCGACTGCAAGGGAAGCGCAGGAGAATCAAGCCACTGCAAAAACCGATCTAGGCTTTTTTGGCTCGCAACAGCGCCCAGAACACCCCACCCCCAATCGCTCCAGCCCGAACCAGCAGCATGAAGGGGGTGATGAGGCCGGCGGGGAAATCTTTTTTCAGGGCGGTGATGGAAAAGGGCAGAATCAACAATAGCAGAGGCAGGGAAAAGAGAGCCGGAACCAGCCAACCCCAATGGGGAAAGAGCCACCACAGGGGTAGCGTGCCCAAAAGCGCCCCCAAAAACAGCACCTGCAACTTTAATGCTTTCGGGGTGTAGGTATCCTTCAGCATTTTGTCGGGAAAACGGCGATAAACCACCATCCGCCAATAACCCCGGCCAAATTTCAGCTTATAATAACCCCAGGCGGAGTTGGGATGGTTGAGGTGGGCGACAACCGCTTTGGGATTGAAAACCATCCGGTGACCCGCTGCCACCATGCGATAGGAAAGCTCGGTATCTTCGTTGTTGGCCACCGGAAAGGAGATATCAAACCCCTTCATCCCCTGGAAAATCTCCCGGCGAAACCCGGCGGAATAGGTGTCCACCATATCGATGGCCTCCACCCCCGAAAGCATCTCGAACCGCTCTTCGAATTCCAGCTGGGAAAAGCGCGCCACCCACTCCCGCTGCCGGGTGATATAAGCCCCCTTCACCGCCGCCACCTCCGGATTTTGGAAAGGCTTCAGCATCTCCACAATCCAGTCAGGCTCCGGCACGCAGTCCGAATCGGTAAATAAAATCACCTCACCACGGGCTTGACCCGCACCACGGTTCCTGGCAGCGGCTGGGCCTTGATTTTCCTGATGGAAATAACTTACCGGAAAGCTACGAATGATCTCCCCGGTTTGATCCGTTGAGCCATCATCCACCACGATGATTTCAAAGCTCTCCGCTGGCTGGGATTGGTTGAGGAGCGCCTCCAGGCAGCCTCTGATGTGGTTTTCGGCATTAAAGGCCGGCACCACCACCGAGACGATCAAGTTATTGCTATTGCCCGTCCCCTCCAATCCACTATCCGACTGATCGGATCCATCCCCCTCACCCGAGGCATCCCCCTTCACGATCAGCAATCCTCAGCCTTTTTGATGTCGGAGCCCTTCAGGAGATATTTGGCAAAGGTTCTCGCGGATTTCAGATTGCGCTTGATCTCCGACGGATGGCGAATCATCTGCCAAAGCTTGTAGAGAATGTAACGGGGACGCAGATAAAATTCCCGCCGGGCATCATCACAAAAACGCACCAAATCCTCGCTGGAGAGACCCTCCCCCCGAATGATGGTGTTGTGCAGCCCCTGGGGGGTCAGCCACTTGGAAAAGTCCCGGGTGGCAATCAACCCCTTCTCCTCAGCCCATTTGAACGCCTCGGTGCCGGGATAGATCATCACCGGATAAAACTGCACCGTCTCGGGCGTCAAACGCTTGGCCAGATCCAAGGTGTTGGCCATGGTCTCCCGGGTCTCCCCAGGCAAGCCCACCATAAAGCAGCCGTGGACCAAAATACCCGCCTTGCGCGCAGACTCCACAAAGGGCTGATATTTTTCCAGGCTCATGGCTTTATTGATGCGATCCAGCAGATGCTGGTTGCCGGTTTCAAACCCCACACACACACAACGACACCCCGACTCCTGCATCACCTTCATGGTTTCATAGTCAAGATCGGCCCGGGCGTTGGCGGTCCAGGAGATGCGAATCCCCCGGCGTATGATCTCTCGGGAAATATCCGCGCACCGCTCCCGATGAATGGTAAAGGTGTCGTCCTCAAAAAAGATCGATTTCACCCCCGGAAAATTTTGAATGATCGATTCAATCTCGTCCACCACATCCTTGACACTGCGGACCCGCATCTTGTGACCCATCATGGTCTGGGGATAGACGCAAAAAAAGCAGTGGTGGGGACAACCCCGGCTGGTGGTGATGGTCACCATGGGGTGGAGGCTGTTGGGGTTGAAATAGTTTTCGATGCGGAGAAATTTTTTATAAATGCCGCTCACAAACGGCAAGGTATCCAGATCCTCAATCGGACCCCGCTTGGCCGTGCGCTGGGGTTTGCCATCCACCCGGCAGCAAAGGCCAGCCACTTCACTGAGAGACATCTCCCCAGCTGCTACCCGGGCCACATCCAGCACCGTCTCGTCATATTCACCCACAGCGATGGCATCGATAGCGTCACTCAACACCAGGGACTCTTCCGGCAGAGCCGAAACATGGGTTCCCACCATCAAAATCAACACCCCAGGCACTTTTTCCTTCAGGGTTTTGCAAATATCAGCATCGTTGTAAATCGACGGGGTGCTGGTATCCACCACGATCAACCCGGGCCCCAACTTGTCGATACGCTGCAAAACATAATCCAGATCGTGATCGTCCGCCGGAGCATCAATCACATCGATCTCATGCCCCTTCGCCTCGGCCAACGCCGCCGCCGAACAAAGCCACAAGGGAAAATACAAAGTCCCGCTCTTGGTAACCGCTGGGCTCCGCTGAGGCCGGGAATAGTTTTTCAGAAAGGGGGGGTTCAAAAAGGTGATCTTGGTTCGACTCATGGGTTACCCCGTTATGTGCTGGCCCACAGGAAGGACGCCCCCCCTATGAAAACCCTGTTATTTTCAAGATACAAAGCCCCTTCCCCACCGGATGGCTCCAGCTTGAGGGGGAATGTCCGTTGGCAGGACGACCCATTCACGAGGAGTAGGCGATTGTTCGACTTTGAGTTCAATCGAAATAGTTTGGCTTGCCTGGAAAGTAAAGTCAAAACCGTGAGGGTTCCCCCCTACACCCCACAGGGGGATGTCATGTAAATTCAAAAGATTAAAGATACAGATCAAAAGAAAGACCTTGGGGGGAAAGAATCCCCCCCAATCCCCCCCTCTTTTTTTTTAATCGTATAAAGTCAAAATCAAGCCAAAGATTTTTTATCGATCTTGCCGCTGCCGATCTTGGGAAGCGCCTCTCGAAAAACCATCTCTTTGGGCACCATATAGTTGGCCATTTTTTCCCGGCAAAAAGCCGCCAAATCCCGGGAAGTCACTTCCGAACCCGCCTCACGCACCACAAAAGCCTTGGGAACCATCCCCTTGCGCTGATCTTGCACCCCAATGACCGCCACCTCCCGCACACCGGGATGAGATTGCAGCAATAGCTCCACCTCCAGAGGGAATACCTTGAGGCCAGCCACCTTGATCAAACCACTTTTTCTCTCTAAAAAATAGAAATAGCCCTCTTCATCCTGACGAACAATATCACCCGTCAAAAGCCAATCGTCCAGCACCGTCAACTCACGACCCCGATCATAACCCGGAATCACACCCTCCCCCCGAAAAGCCAGCTCACCCGCCTCACCCACAGCCACATCCCGACCTTCATCATCCACAACCCGAACGTCATAATAAGGGCAGATCCGGCCCGCAGAACCATCGGTACGAAAGGCATCCAAACGATTGGCCACCGCAATACCAGTGGTTTCAGTAGAACCCCAAACCGACAGCAAAGGCACCCCAAAAGCCGCCATAAAGCGCTCAATGATATCCGGGCGGGTAAACATGCCACCACTCTCGGCAAACCGAAGCTTGCCCAGATCCAAATCAGCACAGTTGACCGCCAAGGAATCAAACATGGGCGCCAAACCCATCATGCAGGTGACCCCCTCGCTCTGGACCGTGCGGACAATGGTCTTGGGATTGATCTCCTGCAAAAATATCTGGGTGCCGCCAGTGTAAAGCGCCCGGGCAAAAAGCTCGTGGGGATGGGCAAAGGGCGCAAACATGCAAAGATGAACATCCCCCTCGGTCATCTCCAGCACCTCTACCGCTGAACGGGTGTTCCAGTAGATATTGGCATGGGTGGCAAATGCCCCCTTGGGATCTCCGCTGGAGCCGGTGGTATAGTTGAGATAGGCGATATCTTCCACCGCCACCGGAGGGATATCAATACCGGGATGGGGTTTGCTCGCCTCACCCCAGGCAGTCACCCCATCGCCAGCCTCACCGCCCACCTGGATCAGCAAAGGGCTCCCATCCAGAGTATCCTTGGCCAGGTGCAAAAATTTTTCGTGCACCACCACCACCTTCGGCCCTATCCCCTGTAAAAACGACACAACCTTCGGTTCTTTCAGGGAAAAATTGACCGGAACCGCCAACGCTCCAATCCGGGCAGCCGCCAGAAAGGCGATCACCAGTTCAGGCACTCGGGGCAAAAGCAGGCAGAGATAATCCCCAGCCCCCACTCCCGAAGAGAGCAGATGATCAGCCAGGCCATTGACCCGCTCCCAACTCTCTCCATAAGTCAAACGCTGAGCAGAATCAACCAGGAAAGGTTTGTCAGGATGGCGTTGCCGCTTTTCATCCAAGGCATCCAGCAGAGTCAAAACCCGATCGGGCATGGCCTGGGAAAGAGACGTATCGGCAGGTGATGTGGTGATGGGTCGGAGCATGGCAAAGATGCGCTTAAATGGTTGTACCGCCAATGATTGCAACAGATGCCGGAACGGATGAACCGGAAGGCACCGGTGTGCGCCGATATAGACTGCTCTTGAAGGGGAAAAATTCAGCGGAATCTTAGTGGTGTGAAGCAGGCACCGAAGGAGATGGGCTCTTTTTTTTCGTTGGAACCGGTTTCCCTGGGATTTTCTTTAGGATTTGCACCCTCGGCAGCCCTTTGTACCCGTGAGGACTTTGCCATTCTGAGGATGCTTAATGCTCCAGGGAGCTGTGCTGCCTCCTGTTTTTCCGTGGCAGCCCTCTCACCAAGATCCATCCCTGAAAGCCACCCCCCCTGGGAGAGTTTCAGGTACCCTGCTTTTCAGCGTGCTCCTCTTCGGCCTATAACGGCACCGATTGTGAGGAAAAGAATTTTGATATCCAACGCAATAGACCAGTGACGGACATATTCGGTGTCATATTTGACCCAGTCGCTGAACTTGTCGGAATCCCTGGCTTGTATCTGCCACAGGCCGGTGAGTCCGGGCTTGACCGACAGCCGTGTCTGCTTCCAGGTGGGATGACCCTCCATCTGCTCATCTGGCAGGGGGCGTGGTCCCACCAGAGACATTTCCCCACGCAGAACGTTGATCAACTGGGGGAGTTCGTCCAGGCTCCAGCCCCGCAAAAATCCCCCCACACCCGTGATTCTGGGGTCATCGGTGCACTTGAACATGGGGCCGTCCACCTCATTTTCGACATCCTTCTGCATGGCGCTGGCGTTGGGCACCATGGTACGAAATTTCATCATCGGGAATCCAACCCCGTTGAGTCCCTGCCGAATTTCAGAGTAGAAAATCGGTCCCCGGGAACCCAGTTTGACGGCCAGGGCAATGCATAACATAAAAGGCGACAGTAAAATCAACAGGGTCAGACTGCCAAAAAAGTCCATCAGACTTTTGGATAGGGCGACCCCTGAAATATCCACATTACCCTGCGCACTACCGACGGAATTCATGGTTTCCGGCTGCATGTCGTTCCTCTTTGGTGGCGTTTGGTCGGGGTGGAATGTGCTCAATTGGAATCGTAGCCCAAGAAGTGGAATGGACCGATTTCCAGACCTCTAATGCCCACGAATGGTAGCAGACCAGCACCGTTATTGTCAATATGGCCCCCTCCCATATTCCTCTCCTGCCTCCATAAAAAAAACCAATCTCAAGCCCCCTTCCATCAGGAGGTATCGGATTGGCTTTTGGGAAACACAGGGCACCCTGTTAAGCGGAAAAAAACAGTTTTTTCCGACAGATGATCGATTGATCCGGATTAACCGTTCGATCACCATCCAACCAGAAGATGCACCCCTCTCAGGCACATCCTCCTTCCCCGCCTCACGCCGCACCGAAAGGATCAACCAGACCCGTTTCAAAATACAAAACTGTGCTAAACCTTTCAGACAAACCCGGCAGACGAAGGTTCCGTTCAGAACAAACCACCCCCCCCGGGAGGCATACCCGGCATACCCGGGGGCAACCCTCCCCCACCCCCCATCCCGGGCGGCATTCCCCCACCCCCCATACCGGGAATCCCACCCCGCATAAACCCCTTCTTACCCAATTTACCCAGGCGCTTCATCATTTTTTGAGTCTGGGCGAATTGCTTCAACAGGCGATTGACCTCTTGAACCGAGGTGCCGGATCCCTTGGCAATGCGCTTTTTGCGGGAAGCGTTGATAATTTGGTGTTTGTTCCGCTCCTTGCGGGTCATGGAGAGAATGATCGCCTCCACCCGTTTCATGTGGCCCTCATCCATCTCCATGGATTTGCCCTTCATCGCCTGCTTCATACCGGGAATCATGCCCATGAGGCTTTGCAGGGAACCCATTTTTTTGATCTGCTGCATCTGGCCGAGAAAATCTTCCAGGGTAAAATCGGCCTTCTGAATTTTTTTCTGGAGCTTGACGGTCTCCTCGATATCCACCTTTTCCATGGCGGTCTCGACCAGGGAGAGCACATCCCCCATGCCGAGAATTCGAGAGGCAACCCGGTCGGGATGGAACGCTTCCAGGCCATCCAGGGTTTCGCCGGTTCCCATAAACTTGATGGGTTTGCCGGTCACCTCACGAATGGAAAGCGCCGCCCCCCCCCGGGCGTCACCATCGGTCTTGGTGAGCACAACCCCGGTGACTCCCAACTGCTCGTTAAAACTTTTTGCGACCGTGACCGCATCCTGACCGGTCATGGAGTCAGCCACCAGCAACACTTCCACCGGATTGACCAACGCCTTGACGTCCGCCAGCTCCAACATCAACTCTTCATCGATGTGCAACCGACCTGCCGTATCGAGAAACAGAACATCCGCCCCCTGGTTGCGGGCGCTCTGCAGGGCGCGCTCGGCAATGGCACGAGGATCTTCGTTGGCTTGGGTGGCGACCACATCAACCCCGGCCTGTTCACCCACCACCCGCAGCTGATCCATCGCCGCCGGACGATAGACATCCAGGGAGGCGAGCAGGCTTTTTTTGCCCTCCTTGGCCAACAAAAATTTCGCAAGCTTGGCGGTCGTCGTGGTTTTACCCGAACCCTGCAACCCCACCATCATCACCACAGCCGGAGGCTGCACCGCCAGATTCAGCTGCTCGTTGGCACTCCCCATCAGGTGAACCAACTGGTCGTGGACCACCTTGATCACCTGCTGACCCGGAGTGAGGGAGCCCATCACCTCCTGCCCCACCGCCTTTTCCCGGACCCGATCGATAAACCCCTTGACCACATCAAAGTGGACGTCCGCTTCCAGGAGGGCAACCCGCACCTCCCGCAGGGCTTCTTTAATATTTTTTTCGTTGAGCGCTCCCCGGCCCCGAAGCTTTTTGAAGACGCTTTCAAAACGATCGGACAGATTATCAAACATGCCAGTCAGCTCCTCTCAAGGCTTTGCAGCCACGAATAGATCAACGATCCTTCTGCTTTCTGCCGCACCCAATACAATAAAATCGGCTGCCAAATTTTCAGCAGATGCAACACTCCCAACAGCCATCCTTACCGGCTTTTTTCACCCTGCACCACCGGCAAGTTACGCATCCCCCACTCCATCATGGAACCATCATAGAGGCGAACATCCTTAAAGCCCAGGTGACGCAGCAGCGCCCAACTCTGTGCAGCCCGATGGCCCGTGAGGCAATAGACAATGATGGGGATCTCCAAATCCTTGGCCCCTAATTCGGCATAGCGGGCCAAAAGCTCCTCCCGGCTTCTCAGCAGTGGCGTGCGTGGGGCCACCAACGTTTCGGTCCAATCCAGGTGTACCGCTCCGGGGATGTGACCCCGAGGGGGCTTCAGAGTCATCCCCACATACTCCTTCTGGGTCCGGGTATCGATCACCAGGGTCTCCCCCTGTTTTTCCGAAAGGGCCTGCAACTCCTGCCAATCCACCTCCCAGCGGGTATCGGGGTTGGCCTGAAATTCGGTCGGTTGCAACCTTGGGTTATGGTGTTCCTGGGGTCTATCCGCCTGTAGCCACCCCCCGAGCCCACCATCGAGAATCGCCCCCTTGTGGTGCCCCATGCTGGCCAGGGTCCAGATCAGGCGGGCGGCATCGGTCCCCCCTCCCAGATCATAAGCCACCACCCGGGTATCCGGGCCGATCCCCATATTACCAAAAACCCGGGCCAGATGGTCTCTATCCGCCCGCATCCCTGACACCCCCTCCCGGATGCCCAAAATCTCCTTGTAGGGAAAGAGAGGGGCTCCTGGAATATGAAAGCGGTGGTAGTAGAGATCTCCTCCCACCTGAAAAACCTTAAGATCCGGTTCGTCGATATGTTGGGCCAACCAGTCGGCATCGACAAAAACCCCCGGAAATCCGGAATCGGTGGCAGCGTGGGCATCGGTGGAAGAGAGAGACATGATCAGTACCAGTATAAGAGTGAACGCAGTGGGGAGTACCACCCCTGCCAGGGAGAGAGCACTCCATCGTATCTGCCGGGAAAACCGGATAGCCGGTTGGAATATCAGAAAAAACAAACGCAACACTGGAAGGCTTTCAAAATGACCAAGAAAATCGGCAAGGGAGTGGCGAGATCACCTGGCCCGGGGAAGATATAGCAACTCCAATCCAGAATTGGACATATGCCGCTGTACTTTTTCTGTCATTCCCGCGAATGCGGGAATCCAGAGTGTCTGGCACAAACCTTTCCAAATCTTGCTTCACTTTCAGCAAAACACCGGCCTTTCTTGAAGATTTGGTTATTCCTTGAGGGCAATCATCAGCTCCCTGGATCCCCGCCTTCGCGGGGATGACGAGTCAGGGAAGAGTGTCCAATTTTGAGGTAGAACTGCTATAAAATGCCAAAACGGCCCCCTTCCCAGGGAAGTTCTGGTAAAAGAGTCATCAAACCACTAAAACCCCTTCCTGTTCAAGCATGGTCGTCAACGCCATCAACGGCAGCCCCAAAATGGCTGTGGGATCCTCTCCTTCCATGCGTTGAAAAAGGGCAATCCCCAACCCTTCCGCATGAAAACTGCCCGCTGAAGCGTAGGGCTCATCCCGCTGAAGATATCTGTCGATCTGCTCCGGGCTCAATTCCCGAAAATAGACCGCCGAAGAGACCACCCGCCCCTGCATCCGCTCCCGGGCCGGATTATACACAGCAAGACCGGTCAAAAAATCCAATCTTTTGCCGCTGGATCTCAGCAGCTGCTCTTTGGCCCGGGCATGATTTCCCGGCTTGCCCACTACCTCTCCAGCCAACACCGCCACCTGATCGGAACCGATGATGAGGGCATTGGGATGATCAACTCCTCGGGAGCGGGCCTTGGATTCAGCCAGGCGTAAAGCCAAATCCCGGGGGGCCTCACCGGGGAGAGGAGTCTCGTCGGTGTGGGGGACAAGAGGGGTAAAAGAGAGCCCCAGCCGCTCCAAAAGCTGTCGACGGATTCGGGAGGTGGAGGCCAGTATCAGTTCCATGGTGAGGATGGTGAGGTCGGTTTCAAGACAATTTTTCTGATTGAATGAGGGGGGTTCCCCAATCCCGACATCACCAAAGGGGTGTCGAGAGATTTTATGAATAGAATCTATGGGGGAATTTAGACGGTTTGGCCTGCAAAGGTCAAAGGGGATCCTGCGTCAACCTGAAACAGGAGGGACGGTGGTTTCAACAACCAGAAAGGGCTGTTCGGTGGAAGAGTACAAAACAGGCAGAATCAGCTATCAGCCACTGACTCAGACTTTAAGGAAACAGGATAAGGAAGGCGGCTGCCTTAAAACAAGCTCAGAAAAGGCCGTTGCCATCCATCTCGATAGATCAAGCCATAAGCTGGAAGATCAGCCACCCAAGCGCAGATGGGTTACCTGAGCCTGCACTTTTCCCGCCCAGGATGAGGGGACCAGATCGGTGCTGACCTTGAAGGGCCGATTTTTGGTTGGGGGCAGAGGATCCACCCTATCGCCAAAAATAGTTCCGACAGCCAGTGGGTTGACCACCCGCTGAAACAGCTGTTTGCCCTCGTGGTCGAGAAATTTGACCTCGATGTGGATGTCGGTCACCGATGTGCTGCTTTGATTGCTGAGGCTGGCCAAAACCACCCGATTGTTGGTTTTGTTGCGAGCTACCCGCAGATTGTTCACGGTAATGGCATCCAGCTCGGCTGGAGAGAGGGCTGTTTGCAGTTCTGCCTGAGTCTGAACGACTGCTTCAAGCTCTGCCTGAGGGGGTGCGGCTACCTGCTGGGAGGCGACTGGCTGATTGGAGGTAGCGGCCTCTACCGAATCCACGCCCACCAAGCCCAGGGCTGAAAAAGCTGCCAGAAGGCCTGCCAGAGAGAAGACAATACCGGCAAAAGCAATCACGATCGTTTTTTGATCAAAGCCCTTTTGAAAAATCCACCGGGCTGAAGTTTGTTTCATAGTCTTTTATCTCCTTCCGGATGACTCCCGCATTTACTTCACGCAATCGTCGGGGAAAGAGCATAACAATTTTCCACTTTAATTCACATCAAAATCGACCAACCGGATTGTAACTGTTCCTATCAATTGTAACTTATAGCCTCATTCATTATACTTTTGCATGCTTATTGGGCCGAATAGATCATCTCTCCCTCGCCCAACCGATAGCTGATGACTTTCACCGCCACCTGTCCACTCCACAGAGGCGAAACATCATCCACCTTCACTCCGAAACGCCGAATATTTCCATCCCGCAAAGGATTGATCCGATCCCCAAACACCCCGCCGGAAACCACCAGAGGATTGATCTCTTTCGTGACCAGAGGCACATTTTTGGAATTGACAAAGTAGATCGCCAGCTTGGCATCGGTGAGCTTTTCCCCACTGTTGTTGAGCACCTTGCCCACCAGCCGCTTATGCCCCAAAAGCCCCGTCCCGATGCGAAAATCCCCCACCACCACGGGTGCTGTCGGATCGGCCACATAGCTCAGCCACTCATGATCATCAGAGGAAAGTTCTTGATCTTCAACCTCCTCCCCTTGTGTGCCGGCGGCTTCTTTACGCGCCTTTTCCCACTCTTGCTGGGAGCTGTCTTCTGCCTGAGTTTCTTCCTCACTCTGTCGCTTGCTGGCCAGCTGCTCTTCCAGGGCCATGCGACGGCGCAGCATATCGGCCTGGGCTTCCTCTTTGCTCTTGCGCACCTCCCGCTGGGTACGGCCATCCTCACCCCGTGAGGCACTGGAACCTATGGAGCCCTTCTGTTCGATACTGGCATTGTCATCCCCATTTTTGGTGGGATCCTCCCAAAAAAACACCAGAAGGGCGACCACCAACAGGAATCCCACCAAAAACATTATCGCCTGTTTACGGGTTTTGGCTTCCGTTTCTTCATGATGATCTTGAGCCAATGGCGTCTCCTTCCAAAAAAACAAAAATCCCGTCACATCTCGGGAGCCGTTTTTGATCGTTATCGCTGTTGGGCTAACAGCAGAATCCCATTTCTAAAGGTAGGCACTTAACCTCCGGGACCGCATATATCATACCAAAACTAAAAATGCCGTTTCAGCTACTTATTGTTAATGAGTTGTGAATACAGAACAAAAAAAACACTTTCGGTCGGATTTTTTCCGCCCATAGACCAAAAAGGGGGAAAATTTTGCCGGGTATGGGAAGAGAGTGCCGGGCAACTTTGGCTATCGATCCTGCTTGGACGACCCCCCTTCCGCTTTTTTTGAACAACAAACAAAGCCGTGGCTGATGGCCCTCCCCCGAAAGCCACCCACCCCTGAATTGTGAATAAAGACCTCGCCAGATCAAGGCCATAAAAAAACTGGGAGGAAGCATTCCCCATCCCCCCGCTTGATTTTGGGCCGTTTAAATCAAACCTGCGCAAAAAACAAATCTGACTCAGATCACCCCAGCCAGGTTCGGGCGTTTTGGAACAGGCGCAGCCAAGGCCCCGCCTCCTGCCCCGACTCAGGCCACCAACTCAAGGCCACAGAGCGAAACGCCCGCTCAGGATGGGGCATCATGATGGTGGCCCGACCATCCTTGGAGGTCACCCCGGTCAGCCCCCCAGGAGAACCATTGGGATTTGCGGGATAATTTTCCGTAGGCGCTCCCCGGTTATCCACATAACGCATCACCGCCATCCCCCCATCGATCAGGGATTGAGTGGAGGTATCGGCCTGCAACAGCGCGCGCCCCTCGCCATGGGCACAGGGAATGGGCATACGCGAGCCTGCCATGCCCTGGAAAAGAACCGAATGGTTATCCGGAATCTCCACCAAAGCCAGGCGGGCCTCAAACTGCTCACTCTCATTTTTGACAAAACGGGGCCACTGCTCGGTGCCGGGAATCAACTCCCGCAGGTTGGAGAGCATCTGACAGCCATTGCACACCCCCAGGGAAAAGGTATCGGAACGGGCAAAAAAAGCCGAAAAACCATCCCGCAGTTGGCTGTTATAAAGAATCGACTTGGCCCACCCCTCCCCAGCTCCCAACACATCCCCGAAGGAAAACCCGCCACACGCCGCAAGCCCCTTGAAACCACCCAGCTCCACCCGGCCTGCCGCCAGATCGCTCATGGTCACATCCACCGCCGCAAACCCCGCCTGGTGGAAAGCCGCCGCCATCTCCACCTGCCCATTGACCCCCTGCTCCCGCAAAACCGCCACTCTGGGTTTGGCGCCGGTCAATATGGCTGGTACCGAATCAGGATCGAAGGTGAGCCTGGGGGAGAGTCCCGGATCCTCCACATCCAAAATGGCGTCATATTCCATATCGGCACACCGGGCGTTATCCCGCAGCGCCTGCATCCGCCAGGTGGTTTCCGACCAGATACGCTGAAGCTCCACCCGGGTGCGGGAGATTACATCCGCGCCATGCCAGGAAAAAACCATCCGATCCTGATGGTCAAGCTCGCCGATCACCTGGGCGATTCCCAACCCCTGAAGCCGCTCCAACACACCCTCGGCATCGGCTTTTTTGACCTGGATCACAGCCCCCGGTTCTTCCGCAAAAAGCACCGAAATTGGATCCTGCCCCAAACCATCCAACACCACCCGCAATCCCGTACGACCGGCAAAGGCCATCTCAGCCAGGGTGACGAACAGCCCGCCGTCGCTGCGATCGTGATAAGCGAGAATCGCCCCTTCCCGGGAGAGCACCCGAATCCCTTCAAAAAAGCCCCGCAGCACATCCGGAGAATCCAAATCCGCAGGCTGGTTGCCCACCTCGCCATACACCTGGGCCAGCGCCGAGCCTCCCAGGCGATTTTGGCCGGCACTCAGATCCACCAGGATCAACACCGTCTCCCCCTGATCCCGCCGTAACTGGGGGGTCAAACTCCGGCGGACATCCTTCACCGAGGCAAAGGCGGAGATGATCAGAGAGGTGGGGGCGGTGACGGAGCGGGCCTCATCTCCCACCTTCCAGACTGTTTTCATGGACATGGAATCCTTGCCCACCGGGATACCAATCCCCAAATCCGGACACAACTCCATCCCCAACGCCTCCACCGTGGCATAGAGGTTGGCATCCTCCCCCGGATGTCCCGCCGGGGCCATCCAGTTGGCGGAAAGCTTGATATCCCCAATGCGATCCACATCCGCCGCTGCCATGTTGGTGACCGCTTCAGCCACCGCAAGGCGGGCAGAAACCGGCCCCGAGATCAACGCCACCGGCGTGCGCTCCCCCATGGCCATCGCTTCCCCGGCCACGCCGCTGAAGCCCCGCGCCGTCACCGCCACATCCGCAACCGGCGTCTGCCAGGGCCCCACCATCTGATCCCGGCAAACCAACCCCGTCACCGTGCGATCACCGATGGTGATCAAAAAAGTCTTATCCGCCACCGTCGGCAGCCTGAGCACCCGATCAACGGCTTCATTCAGGTCGATCCCCTGAGAAGTAAAGGGGGGCAGAGCCGGTCTCAACCGGGAAACCTGCCGCAACATCCGAGGAGGCTTGCCCAACAGCACATCCAGATCCATATCGATGGGGGTCTGACCGGTGGTGGAGTCGGTCAGCACCAGGCGCATCTCCCGGGTGGCCTCGCCCAGAACAGCAAAGGGACAGCGCTCCCGCTCACAGATCGATTGAAACTGCTCCCGGGCACTCGCCGGGATGGCCAACACATAACGCTCCTGGGCCTCATTGCACCACACCTCCATGGGGGACATGCCAGGGTCGTCGTTGGGCACCCGGGCCAGATCAAACCGCCCCCCCACCCCACCGCCGTGGATCAACTCCGGCACCCCATTGGAGAGCCCCCCCGCACCGATATCGTGGATGGAAATGATGGGATTATCTTCCCCCAGCTGCCAGCAGCGGTTGATCACCTCCTGAGCCCGACGCTCCATCTCCGGGTTTTCCCGCTGCACCGAGGCAAAATCGAGATCCGCCAGCCCCGCTCCACTCGCCTGGGAGGAGGCCGCCCCACCCCCCAGACCGATCAACATGGCAGGCCCCCCCAGTTGAATAATCAGATCCCCCGGAGAGAGCGGGCGCTTTTCCACCTGGCGCCTGGCGATGGTGCCCATCCCCCCCGCCACCATGATGGGCTTGTGATACCCCCGAACCTCCTCCCCCACCTGCATCTCGAAGGTGCGAAAATAGCCCGTCAGGTTGGGTCGACCAAATTCGTTGTTGAAAGCCGCCGCCCCAATCGGCCCCTCCAGCATGATGTCCAGAGCCGAAACAATGCGATCTGGCTTGCCATAAGGAATTTCCCAAGGCTGGGTCGCCTCCGGAAAGGCCAGGTTCGATACCGAAAAACCGGTCAAACCCGCCTTGGGCCACCCCCCCCGTCCCGTCGCCCCCTCATCGCGAATCTCCCCACCCGAACCGGTCGCAGCACCGGGATAGGGAGAGATGGCGGTGGGATGGTTGTGGGTCTCCACCTTGATCAAAATATCCTGCTCTTCGGGGTGGTCGGCATAGAGAGCCGGGTCGGTGTCGCTGGCCGGTTTTGGATGAAACCACACCCCCTCCCCCCCCTGAATCACTGCGGCATTGTCCCGATAACGCAGCACGGTGCCCTCAGGGGAGCACTCTTCGGTGTGGCGAATCATGCCAAAAAGGGTGTGGGGCTGGGGGGTGCGGTCGATCTCCCAGTCGGCGTTGAAAATTTTGTGGCGGCAGTGTTCGGAGTTGGCCTGGGCAAACATCATCAACTCCACATCGGTGGGGTTGCGCCCAATGGCCGTAAAATGGTCCAGGAGATAATCCACCTCATCCCCGGAGAGGGCCAAGCCCAAGGTCAGGTTGGCCTCTTCCAGTGCACCCCGCCCTTGACCGGTCAGATCAATGGCTATGAGGGGCCTGGGGGCGTCGGTCGCAAAAAAGCGCGCAGCCCCTTCCCGGGTGAGGAGATCCATCCCCCCGGCAATCTGGGTCATGCGGTCGTGAATCAGGGGAGTGATCGTCGAAGCTGCGCCATCGGGGAGATCGCCAAAGTCGTAGATCACCCCCCGCTCCAGGCGGATGAGTTGATCCAGGCCGCAATGGCGGGCAATGTCAGACGCTTTGGTGGACCAGGGAGAGATGGTGCCGGGACGGGGGGTGACCACCAGGGAGGCAGGGCCGGGAGGCTCGACATCGGCCCAATCCAGACGCTGGGGGCCATAGCTCAAGAGCCTGCGCAAAAGCCCCTCCCCTTCCCCATCCAAGCCACGGGAAAGAGCCGCCAGGTGGACAAAGCGGGCGGAGAGCGTGGTAACATCCGGGTGAAGCCTGCGGATCTCTGCCAGCAGGCGATCCCGGCGAAAATCGGAAAGGGCCGGCGGCCCGTTGAGAATGATGAATTGAGCCACCTTGCACCTCCGATATGTCTGCTTTGAAATTCAGGCCTCAGGCCTCTGAGTCAACCTGGAGCCCCATGCGAGCGGCCACTTCCTGATAGGCCTCCTCCACCCCACCAAGATCCCGGCGAAAGCGATCCTTATCCAGCTTTTTGCCGGTCTTCATATCCCACAGGCGGCAGGTATCCGGGGATATTTCATCCGCCAGCACCACGCGACCATCAGAGAGACGACCATACTCCAGCTTATAGTCCACCAGGTGGATACCGATGTTGGCAAAAAAGCCCAGGAGAATATCGTTGATCCGATGGGTCAGCTCAACAATCTCCTCCACCTCCCCTTCCGTGGCCCAACCAAAAACATCGATATGGTCCAGGGTGATCAGGGGATCGTCCAATTCATCGGACTTCAGATAAAACTCCACCACCGGCCGGGAGAGCACTTCGCCCTCTTCCCGCCCCAGGCGCTTGGCCATGGAGCCCGCCACCCGGTTGCGCACCACGACTTCGGTGGGGATGATCTCCACCCGGGACACCAACTGCTCCCGGGCGTCGAGACGCTCGATAAAGTGGGTCGGAATACCCACCACACCCAAAAGGGTCATCAGGTGGGAGGCGATGAGATTGTTCACCACTCCCTTGTCGCTGATGGTGCCTTTTTTCTTGGCGTTGAAGGCGGTGGCGTCATCCTTGAAATATTGGATGACCTGGTCGGGATTGGAGGTCGCAAAAACCGCTTTGGCCTTGCCTTCGTAGAGCTTTTCCAGCTTTTCCATTTCAACCATCCTTTACGTTTTGGAATAATCGGTTTCCGGCAATCCTGCTCCCCGTCGCAGGGGTCTGATCTCCTGGCAGCGCCCGGTTTTGGCATCCAAACGCACCAACGCCCCAGTCAGCATACCATTGCCGTGAACCGGTTCAAATTTTCTGGGCAAACAGGTCAAAAACCGCTCAATAATCCCTTCAGAGCGCATGCCGATCACCGAGTCGTAGCAACCCGTCATGCCGATATCGGTCTGATAGGCCGTACCTCCCGGCAACACCCGACCATCTGCCGTGGGAATGTGGGTGTGGGTTCCCAAAACCGCTGAAACCCGACCATCCAGGTGAAACCCCATGGCCACTTTTTCCGAGGTGGCCTCAGCATGAAAATCAACGATGATACCCTGCAGATCCCGCCCCATGACGACCTCTTTGAGTAGGCTGTCGGCAGAGCGGAACGGACAATCCACTGGATCCATAAAAACCCGCCCCTGGAGGTTTAACACCCCGATTCGAACCCCTTCCCGAATCTGAAACACCCCATATCCCCTTCCGGGTGCTCCGGGGGGATAGTTTCTCGGGCGGATCAGGCGAACCTCCTGATCCAGGTAGGGCAAAACCTCCCGATGCCGCCAAACGTGATTGCCGGTGGTGATAAAATCAACCCCGCTGGTAAAAAGCTCCTTGGCGGTGGCGGGGGTGATGCCGATACCGGCAGCGGCATTTTCACCGTTGGCGATCACCGCATCCACCCCGAGTTTTTTTCGAACCCCGGCGAGATGTTCCCGGACAGCCCGACGTCCGGGGCGGCCCACCACATCTCCCAGCATCAAAATCGAAACGGTGTTGCCGTTGCGTTTGCTGCTCTTGCCCCCGTTGCGACCGGATTTTCGATCCTCCCCCTCGAAGGATGGCTGGTTTACTGACATAATTGCTGTCTGTCCTTTGCGTGGGGATCGTCCGTGGTTGGTAAAGAAAAAGGGTGGTGTTTACCACACTGGCTCCCCAAAGGCACCCCATTTTCCAGTCCAGGGGCTCTCCAGAGGCAGATCCTCTTGACCAAAAGCCCCCCATCAGGCAGAAATCCAAGGGCCTATCTTTAAAGATCCATGCAGACATCAAAGATCCATGCAGACATCCCTTCAGAAAAGGAAATCGACCCATGAACTGGCGGATTCATCTCTCCGGCGAAATCCACAGCGACTGGCGGCAACGGATTATTTCAGCCATTGAAGCCGCCAAGCTCCCCGTCACCTTTACCTCTGCCGTGACCGACCACGCCGCCAGTGATGAGGTGGGAGAGCGCATTCTGGGGGTGGAAGCCGAACCCTTCTGGAAAGATCACAAGGCGGCCAAAATCAACGCCATCCGCACCCGCAACCAGCTGGAAAAGGCGGATGTGGTGGTGGTGCGTTTTGGGGATAAATATCGCCAGTGGAATGCCGCCTTTGATGCGGGCATGGCCGCCAGCCTGGGCAAACCCCTGATCATCCTCCACGACCCCACCCTCACCCATGCCTTAAAGGAAGTCGATGCCGCCGCCTTGGCAGTGGCCCAACATCCGGAGCAGGTGGTGGAGATCCTCAAGTATGTAATCGATCATCCCTGATCAGAGAGGATAAAACGGATAAGTGAGAACCATGGCCAAACAGAGAGTAGCCGCTCCCGCGCCATGATTCCAAAAGTTTTCTACATAAATGCCGGAACCGACCTGATCATTTAAGACTCAACGATGGAGAGGGAGGTGGGGATCAAAACCAGCCTCCAGAACCATTCAGCCCCCCTCCCCCCCAATCACACCATTGTCTAAAAGGTATGATACATGTCCAACACCCCTTCACAAAAAGCCTCCGATCTCTTCGTCAAATGCCTGGAAGCTGAAAAGGTAGAATATATTTTTGGCGTACCCGGAGAGGAAAATCTGGATCTGTTGGAATCAATCCGCCACTCCTCCATCCGGCTGATTTTAACCCGCCACGAACAAGCCGCCGCCTTCATGGCCGCCACCTATGGCCGCTTGACCGGCAAGGCAGGGGTCGCCATCGCCACCTTGGGGCCGGGGGCGACCAATCTGGTCACCGGTGTCGCCTATGCCCAGCTGGGGGGGATGCCCCTGGTGGTGATTACCGGGCAAAAACCGATCAAAAAATCGAAGCAGGGGCGTTTTCAGATCATTGATGTGATCGGCACCATGAAGCCCATCACCAAAATGGCCGAACAGATTCCCTCTGGAGAGCGCATTCCCTCCCTGGTACGGGAGGCTTTTAAACGGGCCGAGGAAGAACGCCCGGGGGCGGTGCATCTGGAGCTGCCCGAGGATATCGCCCGGGAGGAGGCCGAATCCATTCCCTTACAGAGAATCATTCCCCGCCGCCCCACGCCAGACAGCAAAGCCATTGAAAATGCAGCGGACTTGATCATGGCCGCCCGCCATCCCCTGATTTTGATCGCGGCAGGGGCCAACCGCAAACGGATCTCCCGCTCCCTTACTGATTTTGCAGAAAAAACCGGCATTCCCTTTGTCTCCTCCCAGATGGGCAAGGGGGTGGTGGATGAGCGGCTGCCGGGATATATGGGGACGGCGGCTCTGACCGAAGGGGATTATCTCCACTGCGCCATCGACCGGGCGGATTTAATCATCAGCGTCGGCCACGATGTCACCGAAAAGCCCCCGGCCATCATGGGCCATCGCCACACCGCCCCGGTCATCCACATCAATTTTTATTCCGCCTCCATTGATGATGTCTATTTTCCCAACCTGGAAGTGGTGGGAGACATCTCCCAAACCCTGGATCTGCTGACCGCTCGTGTCACTCCCTCTTCAGAGTGGGATTTTGCCTACTTTAAACGGGTCGCCACCGAGCACCACAAGCAGGTCCAGGAAAAGAACGACGACGATAGCTTCCCTCTGCTCCCCCAACGAATCGTTCGGGATCTCAGAGAGGCGATGCCGGAGAATGGCATTTTGGCTCTGGATAACGGCATGTATAAAATCTGGATCGCCAGAAACTATCCCGCCTACCGCAAAAACACCGTCCTCCTGGATAACGCTCTTGCCAGCATGGGCACCGGCCTCCCCTCAGCCATGGCGGCTAAAATGTCCCTGCCCAGCCGCAAGGTGGCGGCGGTGTGTGGTGATGGGGGCTTTATGATGAACTCCCAAGAGATGGAAACGGCGGTGAGGCTGGGATTGGATCTGGTGGTGATTGTCTTGAACGACAACGGCTATGGCATGATCAAATGGAAGCAGGAGGGGATGGGCTTTGCCAACTATGGTCTGGATTACAACAATCCCGATTTTGTCCGCTATGCCGAAAGCTATGGGGCTCACGGTCACCGGGTGGAGAGCGCCGACGATCTGGCCCCCCTGCTCACACGCTGCCTCAACTCCCCCGGCGTACACCTCATCGAAGTCCCCATCGACTATTCCGAAAACCACCGGGTACTCACCCAGGAGCTGAGCGAAAAGGTGTGCTTGGTGTAAATGATGAAGCCAGGGGGCCTGCCTGAGGCTACAGGAACAGGCAGCCCTCTTCGGCCCTCATCTGGATATGCAGCGAAGGTCATGGCACATGATGGCGTTGGGGATGATTTTCCCCAGCGCTTTTTTTTGATACCGATAAAACAGCACTTCTCTGAATCTTGGCTGATATCCCCCCATTCGGAAGCAAGACTGGTTCGGTTGCCGGGTCGATGAGCCGGAAAATGAGGGTTCATCCGTTCTCGGAAAAGCAAAAACAGAGTGATTCAGTGACAAAACATCCCCCAAAACCGCTATACATCCCTTTCGACCGAATAACAGTCACTCTGCTCAATGGCGGGATGGTGCACGGGATTCAGGCCTTCACAAGCTGGCTTTTCAGGGATATCAAGACCAAACAGGTAGGCATTTTTTTTATGGCTCGTTCATCGTTCCATCGCTTCAAAGTGGTATTTTTTGCCCCCTGCCTGCATCCCATTTCAAGCCAAAACCAGCCCCAAAACACAAACAATAAATCCGATTTTTTCGAAATAAACAAATAACTTACAAGACCATCACCCCCATCAAACCAGCAACCGGCACAGTTCATGCTCTTCTTTGCACGGATTCTTTTATAAAAATCGACCCAAACCCCAACCATCCCCCAATCACAAAAAAAGGGGGGATCTCCAAAAAAACGCTTAGGAGCGATAAGGGATCGGTCGATAAGGAACTCTCCAGGACGCCCCCTTGGAAGGACGTCTCGGAGTGCCCGTATGAATTGAAACGACGCCCCATAAACCGGCTCTTTAAGGAAAGAAGACATGAAATCCACTCTGTTAAGTACCATGTGCATGTCACTGGTTCTGGGCGTCTCGGCTACCGGTCTTGCAGCCGGAGTTCCTGACTACCAAGGATCAGATGGCCCCCTCCCCTCCCGCTCTGAAATGTGGGATCTCATCAAAAAACAACAGCGGGAACTGGACGCCCTGAAGTCCCAGGTGGGTGATGCCAGCAAAGGGATCGATGCCAACCGCGAATCCAACGCCAGCATCGCCCAGAAGACTGACGATCTGGCTGCCAGCGTTGAATCAGCCAAGGAATCGATGTTCCCGGCCCACTGGAGCAAACACATCTCCATCGGTGGTGTGGTTGAGGTGGATGCCTCGGTCACCAACAACGCCGACGGCGACTATTCCACCACCAATGACGACGACGGCTCCGACATCGTTCTGGCCACCGTGGAGTTGGACATCCACGCCACGGTCAACGAGTGGGTCAGCTCCGATATCGTCCTGCTCTATGAAGATGACGGCGAAACCCAGTTGGATGTGGACAGCGCCACCATCACCATCGGTAACACCGACAAATATCCCATCTACATGACCGCCGGTCTCATGGGCCTGCCCTTCGGTGTCTATCCCTCCAACATGATTTCCGATCCCATGACCCTGGATATCGGTGAAACCTACGACACGGCTGTTCTCGTCGGTTTTGAGCATGCTGGCTGGTACGGCTCCTTTTACGTCTTCAACGGCGAATCCAACAACATGAACTCCGAAGACGAAATCGAGCACTTCGGTGGTAACCTCGGTGTCGCCCACGAGGGTGACGGCTTCACCTTCGAAATCGAAGTGGCCGCCATCAACTCTCTCGAAAACAGCGACATGTTTACCGGCATGGACCAAGACCTCGATGGCGACGGTACGGCTGACTGGGATGTGGGCCAGATGCAAGACTATGTGCCCGGTGTCAGCGCCCACGCCATTCTCGGTATCGGCGGCTTTGCTCTGATCGGTGAATTTACCGGCGCAGCTGACGAATTTTCCGCAGGTGAAATCACCTTCGACGGCTCCCCGGCCCAGCCTTACGCCTGGAACATCGAAGCGGGTTACACCACCGAAATCAACGAGCGCTCCACCACCTTCGCCATCGCCTATCAGGAGTCCGACGAAGCCCTGGATCTGGGTCTGCCCGAAGAGCGGTTCCTGGCTGGTGTCTCCATGGAGATCTTGCGTAACACCACCCTCGCCTTTGAGTATGCCCACGACGAGGATTATGGCACGGAGCATACCGGAACCGGCACCAACCAAGGCTCCGGCAATGATTCCGACTCCGGCACCCTGGAACTGGCTGTCGAGTTTTAATCAACCCATGGCCCAATTTCTCTACTTCGCATGGGTCCGTGAAAAGATCGGTGTCGGGGGGGAAAGCCTGGAACTTCCGGAAAGTGTGGGGACCGTAGCCCAGGTCCTCACCTTTTTACGGAACAAGGGCTCCCCCTACGATGCCGCTCTCAAGGATGAACACCTCCGGGTCGCTGTCAACCAGACCTACGCCCAGCCAAACGACCCGGTCACCAACGGGGATGAAATCGCTATTTTCCCCCCGGTGAGTGGCGGATAAGGACAACGGTGCATGCCTGAATCCACCCCCTCGAACATCCCGGTCATGGGTTTTGCCGCCCCGAGTGGTACCGGCAAAACCACCCTCATGGCCGGGGTGATCGAGGCCCTCTCCCAAGCGGGCTTCAACACCGCCGCTCTCAAGCACGGCCACCACCCGGCGGATCCGGACGTGCCCGGCAAGGATACCCACCGTTTTCGGCAGGCCGGGGCGCAGACCGTCATCTTTGCTTCCAGCGAGCGGTGGTTTTTGATCCAGGATCTCAAAGAGCAGCCCGAACCCTCTCTCAATGACCTCACCCAACATCTGGGTGGGCATGACCTCATCCTGGTGGAGGGGTATAAAAACGACGACCACCCGAAAATTTTGATCCATCGGGCAGGGGTCACCCCCGCCAAAGGGATTCCCCCCCTGACCAACGTCGTTGCCATCGCCACGGACGATCCCCAACTCGAAGCGGACCGTCCCCGCCTGGCTCTCAACGACCCCCAAGAGGTGGCCGCCTTCATTCAAAAATTTTTAGGCCTGAAAAAACCCGCCTGACACCCGCGTCAGCTCCCTTTGGCGCTGGTCACAGGCAGGTCCGGATAGTTGCAAAAAAGATCAAGCCGTCGCCACATCGCTGTTAGCCACACCAGCTTCCAACAAGTTATTCACCTTGACGATATAGTTGCGGGTTTCGGCAGGCATGGCCTCGGGTCGACGCTCCAGATTGCCCATGCCCCAGTTATAGGCTGCCAGAGCCAGATCTTTTTCGCCGTCATAGCGGTTCAGCAATTTTTTCAGATAACGGCTGCCCCCGGCGATGTTTTGCTCCGGATCGAAAGGATCCTCCACCCCGAGACTTTCAGCGGTCGCAGGCATCAGCTGCATCAAACCTTGGGCCCCCACCCGGGAGAGCGCTTTGGGATTACCACTGCTCTCCACCTGAATCACCGCCCGGATCAATCCTTCATCCAGATCATTCTCCTTGGCCACCTTGCGAATGATATCGCCAAAGGGATCCTGGCTGTTTTGGCCGGTGGATTTGGGGGATGGGGTCGGTACCGGGGGGACGGCTGGCTGTGAGACCCCTGTCTCCTGGGTAGAACGGGGAGTGGGTGTCGGCACCGGAAAATCCCCCTCACCGGCTGCCAGGGTGGTCGGGGTAGCGCTGTCAGCCCCCTTGTTAACCGTCGTATCGGATTTGGAAGCCAATGCTCCCTGGTAGGCTGTTTTGGCAGGTGTGTTCGCCCCTTGCAGCATTCCGGCTGTCGCCTGGGTGATCATACCGGGTAGCAGTTCCTGGATCGTCGAAGCGCCACCACTGCCACTCCCCGAAAGCATGGGGAATGAGCCAGCCCCCATCCCTCCCCCAGCAGGAAAGGAGCCGCTCCCCATCCAGCCACCGGAATCCACCCGGGCCATGGCCAGTCGAACCATCTGCACCAGATAATTGACGGCCTCATGATCCAATACTGGCGGATCGGTATCGATTGGGTTGGAGCTGCCTTGAATGGCCTGGGCCAGCGTGTCCTGAAAAAGGTCGGTATCAGGAGTGGAAACCGGCTCCGGCGTTGAAGAATCGGTCTTTGAACCAAATACCCGGGCCAGGTCGATGGGATGGATCATGATCTGTTCCACGATTCAAGAGTGAGGGATGACATCGTCGATGGAGATGCGTTTACAAAAAACATGCAATTTCCATACCGCCATTCTCTTTCCTCACATTTTCCACCCCTTCCCCCCATCCATCAAACGCCTACTGTTAAAGACAATCCAACAAATCATTATATCGTCATCTGCAATTTACTGGTTCGATAAAATAGTTGCTATTCAAATTGAAAGCAGCCATACTTTCAGAAACTATTCATTAACAAAAATAATCACTTATAAATAAACACCTGACTTCGACTCAATAAATATCCGCTTTCAGCACCCTCAATATTCGCCTTCGGTACGCACCTATTGGCAGCACTGATTTTCTGTTTTCATACCATGCTCAGGAGACTTTTCCATGGATGACAGAAGGTTGGAACGCTCTATGGCTTGCGATCTACCCGTCAAGGTCGAACTGACCCTGGAGGGGCCGCACACCACACATGGAACCTTGAGCGCCATCTCCCACTCCACCGCCTGGCTGACTGTCCCGGGCGAATACCCGCTGGATAAACGCTGTTTTTTAAGGTTTTTCATCGAAGAGGAAGCGTTTTATTCCAGGGGGACGATCACCGAATCCTCTGAAACAGGGGTCGTGGTCCACATGGAAAATGGCCTGCCGATCTTCCGGGAAGTCGCCCGGCTCAACATTTTCGCCAAACAACACACCCTGAAAAAACTACTCCATGCCAAAAAGGTCAACCTGCTGTTGGATCATGCCGAGGTCTATCACGATAAAAACCGCAAAGCCAACTGCTGGGAAATAACCGAATGCGGCAAGGAGTTTGCCTGCATTGCCGGTACCGACACCCGATATGATGGGCTTTTGGGGGGCAAAAATGGTGGCCGCTTCTGTGCCTTTATCGAAGGCACCCTCTGCAAGGATGGTGTCCCTCTGACCAGCGAAAAAAAGCTCGAAAAATGCCTTAACTGCAAAATCTACTATGAAATCATAAACGACAATTTCCCGTCCATCTCATAGAATGAGTCCCCCTCACCCCACACCAAGAAACACCCTCCAACCGTGCTCCGCCCCCCCCAATCCGCCAATAATCAAGTCCTCTACCGACTGACCGGATTGTTCCTCTCACGGCCTTGGCCCCCTCCACCACCATTCCAGCCCCCCTTCCAACCTGGTGTGATAAAACCTTGCCCAGGAGCCTTCCTGAAAAACCGTGATACCTGGCCGTTACCTTACCGCTCATCATGGATCAAGCCATTGGCCCCAACCCTGCCCTTCCCCTGCAACTGATTTGATTGGTTCTGTCCTGCACAAACAGTTGAAATAATACGTTTTTTTCTTAACACACAGGCAGGCCCATCATTTTGTTCAGTTTTGGCAATTGTGAAGTTTCATTAATTTATGTAACTTAATTGTTGCAGAATTCCCCATGAGAGGAGCAAACGATGCAGCCACCCACGATCGATATTCGTACCGGTGACATCACTCAACTCCATGTGGATGCCATCGTCAACGCCGCCAACAGCTCTCTGATGGGAGGTGGGGGGGTGGATGGGGCCATTCACCGAGCTGCAGGCCCTGCTCTCAAGGCAGCCTGCCAAAAAATCCGGGAAACAAGCTATCCGGACGGGCTGCCCACGGGGGAAGTGGTGATAACCCCAGGGGGTAATCTGCCTGCCCTGCATGTGATCCACACGGTTGGGCCGGTCTATCATCACGAGCCGCAACCCGCTCTCAAACTGGCGGCCTGCTATCGCAACGCTTTGAATCTGGCCCGGGAAACACAACTCTCCACCATCGCCTTTCCCGGCATCAGTACCGGCGTTTACGGCTACCCCAAGGAAGAGGCGGCACAAGTGGCTGCCCAGGAGATCAATGCTTTTCGAAAAAGTGGCTCAGGTTCTCTCAAGCAGGTGGTTCTCATCGCCTTTTCCGAAGGAGATGCGGCCATCCTGCGACAAGCTTTTGGAGATACGGGATAATGCCTGCCAACAGCTCAAAACCAGCCTGCTTGTGGGTTATGGAAGAATCGCTGCCTCCCTATGACTGAACCCGGCATTCTATTACGGATCGGCATATTAGGGGCGGGCCCTGGCGGCTGGGGCATGCTCAAGGTGCTCCACGACCTGCCAAAAATCCAGGTCGTAGGCATCTGTGACCTCGATCCGGAAGCCCCGGGCCTCAAGGGAGCCCGCAACGTCGGTATCCCCGTCTACGATACCGCCACAGCCCTGATTGCCAACCAGCCGATGGACTGGCTGATCAACGTCTCCAACGTTTCGCTGACCCAACGCCACCTCCTCACCCTGGAGATGCGGGACTCCATCAATATTATCGACGGCGCCGCAGCCGAAGTGGTGTGGCGGTTTTTGGTGGGTTTTCACCAAATGATGGAACTCTGCCCGGAGCAGGAGCGAAACTGCACGTATGATGCGGTCTGGTCCTTCATCACCAACATTACCGACCCGGTTCAGAAGGTTCAAAACCAACTCAACACCATCGCCTTCCGAGACCCCCTGACCGGTCTTTTTACCCGACGCATCCTGATGGAATTTTTGGAACGGGAGCTGCGCAACTCCTACCGTTTTTCCCGCCCCCTGACCATCCTGATCTCCGACGCCGACCATTTTAAATCGATCAATGACCTGTTCGGCCACACCCATGGGGATCACTGCCTTCAGGATCTGGCCCAGTTTCTCTCCAACTCCCTGAGGCCCCGGGATCTGGTGGCCCGCTTTGGAGGAGAAGAGTTCGTCACGGTGCTTCCGGAAACCGGTCTGGAGGATGCCCATCAAATCGCTGAGCGACAGCGGGCCCAAATAGAAAAAAATCTCATCCGTCCCGATGGCAAGCCCGTCACCATCAGCGTTGGCCTGGCCACCCTCACACCTGATCCCAACCAACGCATAGCCCCGACCGTCCTCCTGGAACAAGCCGATCAGGCCCTCTATCAAGCCAAAAATGCCGGACGCAACCGGGTGGTCGCCTTCGATCCCAAGTGGGAACGGGTTGTTATCTGAATTAAATCCGCAGATCCGACACCTCTTCCGGCACAAAACCCATCCAATCACCGCCTCCAGCCAACCGTAACCCTTGCCAACCGGCCCCAGCCAGCTTGCCAATCCCCTTGCCGTAACGCCCATCTCCTGGAAAAATGTCCCCTTTCCGGTCATCATTGACTCAGTCATCGTCATTCGCAGTCGACTGAGTGACAAGGTAAGGTGGCCAGGGTCAGACTGACTCAGCCGCCAACCGATAACGCTCTCACCCCTCCAACCATCCTCTCTGGAGCCTGGAAGTGACGTTTTTAAAATCCGCCATCAAGGACACCGTTCTCTGGCTCTATTGGTATCCCTTTCGCTGGCTGGTGCGCGCCATCCCCCCTCTGGCCCGCTACCGGATAGCCCGAATCCTGGCCCGATTGACCTATTGGCTCGGTTGGAAAAAAAAGCCCTACCTGGAAGAGTTGGAACGAATCCGCACCCTGGCCGGTGGCGGAGATGTGAATGCCTGGCTCCTGGAGGCCCTCTGCCACCGCTGGATGACGGAGCTGGATGTCTTTCTATTCGACCGCTTCAACCCCGAAAACACCCCGGAACTGATGGGGTGCCAGGGGCTGGAACATCTGGATGCCGGGCTACAAAAAGGACGCGGCGTCATGCTTCTTTTTGCCCATTTTGGCGCCAACCAGATGGTGATGCCAGCCATCGGCCACCGGGGCTACACCATGTCCCAATTGAGCGCCAATCCTCTGGTCTGGGTGGAAAAACGGCCCAACCAGCACTTTTCCCCCATGGCCAGAAAAGCCCTCGCATTGCGCTGGGAGCTGGAGTTGGCCCTGCCGGTCACCCACGTGGATATCTTCGGCTCCATCAAAGGGGCCTTTTCCTGCCTGAAACGCAACCAGGTATTGGGTATCGCCATGGATGGTGCGGGGGGCAAAGAGATTGTGGAGGTGGATTTTTTGGGCCGCAAGGCCAACTTTTCAGTGGGGGCTGTGGAGATCGCCCATCGCACCGGCTGTGAAGTGCTCCCCACCTTCATGGTGCTGGATGAAACCGGTCGCTATACCCTCCATATTCTCCCCCCCATGTCCCTGACCCGGGATGAAAAAGGTCAACTGGAGCGACAAAAAACCATTCAGGATTTCGTGATTATTTTGGAAAAGTATGTCCTGAAACATCCCGGCCACTATGTCCATTTCCTGGCATTGCGCCGCTTCATGGAGCTGATGGAGGGGGATGAGCCGTTTCTGTTTGACGAAAAATAAAATGACCGGTTAGCCCGACCCTCCAAGCAGGAGCCCTCTTCGGAATAAATGGATATGGACCGCTTCGCTGGCATTCACGCCTCTGCATTCGATTGGGCTCGCCCAAAAAAAACGACTGATCGAAACAAAAAAACGCTTATCCCATATGGAATTCTGCAACAGACCCTGACCTCTCCAGATTACGTCTCTATTTGTTAACCATTTTGATCAAATCACGATAGACCATCCCACAAAAAGGTGTCCAAAAGTGGACAGGTGCAAAAGATCTATCCACTTACCTAGTCATTTGAAATGTTTGACAAACATTCAAACAAACCGAAAACACTGGTTGATTTTCTTCCCCCCCTCTCTCTTGGCATATTCCCCACACACAAACTCAACTGTCTGTTTTTTCACGCAAAAACGAAAAAACAAATGTGGCATCATTTCTGCTGATAATACAATCAAGACACATAAAGGTTCCGTACCCGCTCACTGATTCATTTTTATCTGATTTCACGCTTGCTCGCTGACAGACCGCCCAGCAAGCCATTCAAATTGACCTACCATCAAGATATCAACTGATCATGGCATGGATAACGATTATTAATCCATATCTTTAGGTGCACTGTTCCTTTGTCTCGTACGACCAACGACCCACACTACTGCCATCATCAGGGTCATGAAAAACTGATTTCGAGATGACTGGGAAGGAAGCAGACACATGACTACTCAGAAGACCATCCTCGCAGCGGAAGATTGCGCCACCACGAGACAATTGATCAAACTCGTCCTCCAAACAGGTGGCCATACCGTCTACCTGGCCCCCGACGGCAAGGCGGCTTTTGAAATGTTTCAGGCGCTGAACCCTGATCTGGTCGTCACTGATTTCAACATGCCTTTTGTGAATGGTCTTGAACTGGCAAATCAAATACGTTCCGAAGCCTCATTGTCAAACGTCCCCATTCTCATGCTGTCGGCTGAAACGTCCAGTTTATTGAAAGAAAAAGCGAAAAACATACCGATCTCCGGATGGATGGGCAAACCGTTCAGCGCGACCAATCTGAAGAAAGTGGTCCAGCTGCTTCTGGATAGACACGATGCCACCGAAAAGGCTTTTGACGCCAAAGCCTCAACAGCACCCGAGCCCATCACCAGCCACCCAATCTGTCAGAATGAATACGATACGATTCAACACATTCAGATCGAGCTGGATGCCCTGATAGATCATATTCAGCACAAAAACCTGGAAAAACAGCATCTACCATCCCTAAGACAGATCAAATCGTTTTTTTGCCAACAGACGAAAAAACGCCCGCTTGTGGCTCAACGCTGCAAAAAGTGCTCTTTTCCAGAGTGCCAAACAACACAAAAACTGCTTAATCTTGGTCTCGCCATTGACATGAAAAAGGTGATGGGAGGACACCAACTCCAGCTACAGGAAAGCTTTGCCCAATTCACCCGCTGACCTACTGCTACCGGCCCTGGTCAATCATGGCATGGTGTGAATGTGAAAAACTGAAAACAGAAAAAGGCGCTGCAAAGCAGGCTTGGAGCCCCCCCCCGGGGAGAGATGGTCAGAGAGGCTAACGCTTCAGGGTTTTGAAACTCAGTGGTGGGAATCAATTATCTGCTGAAATGCGCCACTCTCCCACCCCTTGCGGATGGCCCCGTTGACCCGATCCATAAAGCCATCCTTGTTGTGCGTTTTCAGGATGCCCAGGTGGTTTGAATCCCGGTTGAAGGGGGTTGGCAGGAGTTCGAAACGATGGCGATTTTTGGATAGGTTGGCATCACTCGCAATCAGGGCGTTGAACCCAGCCTTTCCCGGCCCCACAAAGGAGGCATCCAGACGCCCCCGCATAAGCATTTTCAAGCGGGAAACCGGATTGGTCCCCTCCACTGCCGTAAAATATTTTTCCTTACCGATCTCATAGTCCCCCCCATAAGTCCCTCCTTTGACTGCACCGATCCGTTTATCCTTCAGGTCAGACAGGCTCTGGTAAGGAAAGGCATAATCCTTTCGGACCACCAGCAGCACCTCATCAAAATACATGGGAATGGAATAGTCGAAACGTTTGAGTCGCTCGGCGGTTTTCGAAAAGCCGATGATCGCTCCCTTGCCCGCCTTGGCATAAGAGAAGGAACGCGTCCAGGAATAGAGCTCCACCGTAAAGCGGCAACCAACCTCCCGGGCGATATAATCGGTCATATCCACCAGAATTCCCTTGGGGGTGTTCTCCAGGAGATAGGATTTGGGGGGTTTGTAGGCATTACCGTAGATGGTCATCTCACAGGCAGAGGCCGGTCGAACCACCAGGACCAGAGCGATCCACAACACTCCCCCCACCCACCATCGAACGGCACGCTTGGGGCTTATTCCAAATCCCATGATCATTTCTACCCGTAGTTATCGAGGGGTCAATAATAGACGGTGACGCAAAAGATGCCGCCATGCATCTCGAAATATTGTTTGGTCACCCGGGTGGAGCTTTTGTAAGCCATTCTATAATCCTGCCCCCAAACCACGATAGGTGGGGTCAAGTTGATATCCTGCTGGAGCTGGAGCCCCCCCCCAAGTCTTCTTTTGACCCCACCGGCGATGATATTGGCCAACTCCCCATAGGCATCCGTGATGACGTTGGACATGTTGGAAAAATCGCTCTCCTCGAAGATGCCGTCGGAAAAGGCCCCGGTCACATCCATGGCGGTTCGGATCGGGGCACTCAGATGCAGCCCACCGTCAAGCCCCCCGGAAAAACCGATGATGGCGGTAATGCCGATATCCACCCGCCGATCCAGATCTTCCTCCTCCCCAAAAAAATGGGCCCCCGGGGTAACCTTATAATCCAGAGGAAAATAGGAATGAACGATCTCATCAACACTTGAAATGATGGTTTTGGTCAGCTCTATATGCATGTATGGCCTACCGGTTCCCCATTTTCGGAATAGTCATATGTCATTCACCTCACCTTGAGGCTGGTCCGAAAACCGAAATCCGCTCCCCCCTTTTCCATTGACCTACCTAACCCATGACCCGATTACCCGGCGAGGCTTCCCACCCTGGACCCGACCACTCGATTTACCCTGAATTTCAGACCCAAATCACCGGCTAATCTTGATAAGAGACACTTCACAAATCAACCAAACGATAGATTTTCTCCCCTTGGCTGATCCCTTTGCTCTCCTCACCACCAGGTAAATATCTCAGAAAAAAAATCGAACAAAAAAATTCCACAAGAAACAAATATGGTGGCCGCAAAAGCCCCATCCAGCCGATATATTCTTTCGATCCCCCCCATCGCCATCAACAAACTCGGCCAGAGTCACCAGCTGGACTATTCATCTATAAGCAGCCGCCCCTTCATGCCGTCAATTCGATCCGGAGAGAGGGTAAAACCGATCATGGAGAGATCATCCAGACGCACCTCCCCTCCTCGATAGGCCTCAAAAGCCTCCATCAAGATTTTCTTCTGCTCCGACATATGGCGATCCCCATGTTCCAGGAGCAATTTTTTCAGTCGTCGATTGCCAAAGGAAAACCCTTTGGCCCCACCGGTCTGATCGATATAACCGTCACTGGTGAGATAGCAGGAAAGTTGACCATCGACGGGAATCACTTTGTTTTCGTATTGATAATTGAGATCGGACTTGCGGTAGCCCAAACTCTGTCGATTGCCTTTGATCACCGACACCTCCTGGGCGCCCTCCCGGACCAAAAACATCGAAAGCTTCGCCCCGGCATAGGTGATGGTTCGATCCTTCACATTGACCGCAATCACCCCGGCATCCAGGCCATCGTCAGAGCGGGCGTGCCGGGTATGCTGCTGAAGACTGGTTTTAACCACATAGTTGAGCGCCTTGAGGATCTCTCCCGGATCGTGGCGCCCCTCGTCCTTGACGATACGCCGCAACCCGGAGTTGACGATCATGGTCATGAACGCCCCGGGAACCCCATGGCCGGTGCAATCCATCAGAGCCACGATAAACCCCTCTTCGTGGATATCAAAAAAGTAGATATCCCCGCCGACGATATCCCGGGGCTCCCACATGAAAAAACTATCCGGCAAAAGTATCTGCACGTTCTCCAGGTTGGGCAGCAGGGAGTTTTGAATCATCCGGGCATATTCAATGCTTTCGGTGATCTGTTGATTGGCCGCCTCCACATCCAACAGGGTTTTATGCAACACTTTGTTGTTGGCATCCAGCTCCTGGGTGCGCTCCCGGACCTTCTCTTCCAGGTTTCGATTGTGCTCTTCCAGCTTTTCGTTGGCCTCTGCCAAAACCGCAAAGAGGGTTTTGAGAGAGACGCGCATGGACTCGAAGGATTTGGCCAGAATGCCGATTTCATCCTCTTTTTCATGCACGATTTCAACATCCAATTCACCACTAGCCAGGATGACGGCAGACTTTTTGAGTTTGTTGAGGGGATGAAAGATATGTCGGCGGGTAACCGTGATGGTGGTGACGGAGATGGCCAAAATCACCAAGGCGGAAAGTGCCAGGAAGCCCATGATGTTGTTGGTCATCTGGGTCTTGATGTCATCCCGGGAAAGGGTGATCACCATATAGCCGACCCGCTCACCGTAATGGGTAATATTGACTGTTTTGGTCAAAAAACGGTCTGGATTGGCCAGTTCCCGATCCGGAAGGCCAAACAGTTCAGGGCTTTTGAGGGTGGCAAAAACCTCTTCAGAATCGCCAATGACGGTTCGAACAACCACTTTGTCGGTAAATATTGCCTTGGCAAACTCCCGAATGGACTCCTCTTCGATGTTCCACATGGCTGAAGAGAGACTGGCTTCAGCCAGCTTGCCCAAACTAACCAGCCGCTCTCGAAGCTGCTCTTCCAACCGTACCCGATCAAAATGGATCATGGCGGCGGTAAACACCACCAAAATGATGGCTACCACCCCGATCAAGGTGTTGCGAAAACGATAGATGAGACTGTTTTTATTGGAAGATATCATTTCACGCCAATCACTCCCCGGAAGGAAAAATCAATCATGGGTAAAACACCCTGAAAACATCGAACAAGGAGGCAAATTCCCCCTGTCATTTCCATCCCCTGGAGTCTGAAGCCCAGCAAAAAGAGACCATTGGCGCACTCACACACCTGTGCCTTGTGAGGATCACCCACCCCAGGTTCCTTGGGAGGATCACCCACCCCGGGTTCCTTGGGAGGATCACCCACCCCGGGTTCCTTGGACAATCACCCACCCCGGATCCTTGGGGGCGATCACCCACCCTGAAACCAGCTATCAGGCCGATTTGGGCTTGGGGCGGTGTTGCCGCCAGGTTTCTACCAGTTCCTGTTTCAGCTCTTTAAGCTCCACATCCTTGCGAATATAATGGGCAGCTCCCTCCATGAGGCAGTTATCAATCACCCCCTGGTTGCCCACAGAAGAGAGCATCACCACCAACGCCCTGGGATCCCCGCCGACAATCTCAACAACGGTCTTAAGCCCGCCCTGCACCGGCATTTCCAGGTCCAGCAGGGTGAGGTCGGGTTTCAACTGACGATAGAGTTCAGCCCCCTCCTTGCCATTGGGAGCCTCGCCTACCACCTCTCCACCCAACAGGGAGACCGCCATTCGGACAGTCATGCGAATGCCGTCGTTGTCGTCAATGAGCAATACCCGAGGGGCCGGCTGGTCAAAGGAGCCCTCTTTCCCCCCGCCGTCACCCCGTAAATGGCTGGGATCCTTGGCGCTTTTGTCAGCAGGACTCTGTGCGACCGAGATCTGGGAACTTTCAGTTCCTCCCCCACTGGCTGTCGCAGCTGCCGAAACCTGTTTTTTGGGGGGTGGGGCCAGATCCATCTTGGGAGAAGCCAGATCAAAGGAGGAGATGGCTTTTTTTTCAGATACGCCGGTTTGTGCTTCGGAAACCTTTTCCGGCCGATAGCTGATCCAGGCATCCACCAAAGCTTTTCGCAGCTCAGGCAGACTCACATCCTTGCGGATAAAATGGGCCGCACCATTGAGCAGGCAGCTGTCCATCACATCATGGATACCCACCGAAGAGAGCATGACCACCAACGCATGAGGTTCATCCTTGATGATCTCCTTGACGGTTTTCAAGCCATCCTGAACGGGCATTTCCACATCGCACAGGGTCATGTCCGGCTTATGCTTGCGATGGAGCGCGGCCCCTTCTCGACCATTGGCGGCCTCTGCTACCACGTGGGCTCCCAGAAAGGTGAGGGCCATGCGCACGGTCATGCGGATTCCCGCATCGTCGTCGATCAGCAGCACCCTGGGGGCAGGCCTGGGAAACTGCACCACGGAGCCCACCGGATCCTCTTCCCGCAAGAGTTCCTTTTCCGGTGGTGGCTTTTGCCGGACCTGCTTCGGCGGGGGAGCCAAGGAGGGGGACGGTCGCAATCCCAGAAAGCCCAACCCCCCTTTGCTGGCGGGTTCCGGCTCCTCAGGAAGACCAAATTGCAGATCCCAGCCGTCATCATCTTCCTCCTCCGGGGCCGCTGCTGCCTCCCCAGGGACGGCTTCAGGGGTGGCCTCGTCCGTTACCCCAGCATTCGCCTCATCAGCCTCCTCCCGGGTCGCGGCCTCCTCGGCTGGCCCAAAGGAGACCGTAAAGGTGCTCCCCTGGCCAACGGTGCTCTCAACTGCAATGACCCCCTGATGGGCATCGACGATTTTTTTGACGATGGCGAGCCCCAAACCGGTGCTTTTTTCCCCGGCCGTGGGGGCGACGCTCAATTTTTGGAAGGAGCCGAACAGTTTTTCCTGTTCATCTTCGGGAATCCCCGGCCCCTGGTCCCGCACCGAAAAACCCGGACGTCCCGACATCATCCCCCGGGTGACGGTGATGGTGGTGCCCGCTTCGGAAAACTTGATGGCGTTGCTGATAAAGTTGTCCACCACCTGACTCATCCGGTCGGGATCAAACTGAAAAGCAGGCAAGGTAGAGAGATCTTCCACTTTGATGGTGATCTGCTTGCGATCAGCGATCACCCGCATCAACAGCACCCGGCTGTCGATCAAGTCACCCAGCTTCCCCTCGCTCAGGCGCAGGGAAAGTTTGCCGCTTTCGATCACGGAGACATCGAGCAGATCGTTGAGCAGCCGGAGCATCTCACCGCTGGTGCGGTGGATGGTCTGGGTAAACTCCTGTTTTTGATCCGGGGAGAGAGTCGCCTCATCCAGCAAAAATTCACTCAAACTGCGGATGGTGGTGCAGGGATTGCGGAGATCGTGGGCGGCCATCCCCAAAAACTTGTTCTTGACTTCATTAAGCTCCCGCAACTCCTCTTGCTGGCGATCACTCAGCTTGACCAGTCGGGAGGTCTGCCGGAATAATTTTTTATAGGCCTTGAACAGCGCAGCATAATCCTTGCCCAGGGGGCCATCCTTGACCCCTTTATTTTCCAGCAACTCCTGGGCTCGAAGGATGGTGCGCTCTTCTTTTTCGAAAATGGAATGGTCTGACATGAGCGTGAATCCTGTTCCTGTAGACTCCTGGTGCCTGGCCCTGAAAAAAACCAAAAACGGCTGACCCATGCCGACTTACCGAAAGGGGGCTTTATAAAGCTTTTTTCGGTGCGTCAGCTCATTTTTCAGTTGAATGACTTGGCAACACCTTGTCTCAAACGGCCTTATCCTCTGAATTTACCCGCTTTTTTGCCATCGCAGCTTTTGATGGTCACCACCAAAAACCTACTTCAACAGGCAGCCGGGCACCTGCCCCTGTAGCGCTTCCATCCCAGCCAAACCGGAAAATGGTCACCCAGACCAAAAACAGACGGCCTCCCAAACAGACACCATCGCCTCACCAGCCTGAAAACCAAACAATAAACGACTCCCAAACCAGGGTAATGACAAGGTGATGATCAAGGCGGTCAGGGATACGGTTTTCCAAGCCATGCATCTTAACATGAAAAACCCGCCTGGCCAACGAAACCGCAAACCACCCCCAAGCCCTCTCACCATGGCCTGAAAAACCACCCGGCCAACCTCCCCATGCCCATTTCAACCTCCTTCCGAAGGTATCCACCATCCCGCTACTGAAAAACCCGAACCACCTGTTAACAAATAGACAATACACGCAAGTGGCGTTGGACAAAACGGGTTCAAGATGGTAACTTTCAACACTGGCTGGATTCTCTATTCGACCCGATAAAGAATCCCGATCCGCTTATATTTTCGACAGCGGACAAATATTTTGTCTGGGGTTAGTGTCTTAATGGACTTTTACGCTTTCAATGATTTCATGAAAAATGAACGTCTCCTGTTCTGTTATCGGGGGGCGATCACCCAGGCGATCATGGAAAATGCCGGGGAGACGTTGAAGGCCCACTTTGAGCTGACCCACACCCAAACTGCCCGGGCGATGCGTACCTTTTCCGCTTTCGTGGAACTGATGCAAAACATCGAACGCTACTCTCCGGAAAGCGCCGAGCCACCGGTCACCCTGGAAGGCAAAAACGGCATCGTCGCGGTAGGCCACACCGGAAAAGATTATTTTCTCTATTCAGGCAATACCGTCAGCCAGGAAAAAAGCACCCTTCTTCAAGAAAAGCTGAGCCCCATCAAAGGGATGGATGCCGCCGAACTCAAGGCCTTTTACAAGACGAAACGCCGTGAAGGGCCAGACGAACACAGCCTGGGCGCAGGGCTTGGTTTTATTGAACTGGCCCGTAACTGCCAAACGTTCGACTTCGACCTCCAGGCACAAGACAACGAAACAACCTTTTTTTCAATCCGGGTTCTGGTCTGATCCAGAAACACCCAAGGTACAGGAGAAGCTCAAGATGGAACCGCTCGTGATCGAAGGGACCAAATCCACCCCGGACATTCACTTCGACGCAGCCAACAACCTGCTGCAACTCAAAGGGCAATCCTATCCGGAAAATGCCGCTCAATTTTATCAGCCGATCTTCGCCTGGATCGAATCCTTCCTGGAAAAGAGCGCTGGTGATGAGGTAAAGGTGGTCCTGGAGATCGTCTATTTCAACAGCTCCAGCTCCAAGGTGCTCCTCGACCTCATGGACACCCTGGAAGAAGCTGCAGACGATGGCAAAAAAGTGATCGTTGAATGGCGCTACGACCAGGAAAACGACTTGGCTGAAGAGTATGGCGAAGAGTTTAAGGAAGATCTGGAAGCGGTGGATTTCCGGATGGTGCCTATCTCTGAATAGAGGTCCGGTTCTCCACGAGCGGCCACTTCATACGGAGAGGCCGCTCCATGATCCAGGTCGAAGCTTCGGCCCCCTTCCCGGATTGGAGCCAAATCATAACCCACCTTTTGCCTTCCCCTGCCAGAGAGTATTACCCATCCACATTCGCTCAGCTGGAAGCCTGTTGAATAGGTCGGCCCTGACTTTCAAACAAGGCTTGTATTTTTTAAAAATCGCTTCACATTCAACTAGCTGCAAGACCAACAGCAAGCCGCACAACGTTTCATCAAGGCAAGTGGCCTATGGCAACTGGCGCTAGCAATCAACCCCCTGCCCCCTTTCAACCATTCCTGGCCACTTTCTCTATCAACTTCCATGAAATCATGCCGACCAACCCTCCCATGGTTCCTGTTTCTGACCATCTTTTTGGCCACTCCGGCGGTATGGGCAGATGTATTCAACCATTCCCCCTACCCCCTCTTCATTAAAAGCGAATCCTCCGGCGCCATTCATCCCCTCCCCCCGGGGAAAAGCTATCTGGGCACCCACGACGCCGTGGTCATCTGCCAGGGGCTCACCCCGGGACAGGTATTCAAGAGCGTCAATCTGATTGATGTGACGGTGGACCCGGCTGGACAGGCCAGATTTTCTGTCCGGGAAAGTCTGCCCTGGCTGGATCGCTGGCTGGCCCTCATCAAACAGCGCTTTGGCGGAGGCTTTATGAAAAGCTCCCCGGTTCCTGCCTGGAACCCCACTTTTCGACTGGCCAAACGGGGCTGCCAGACAGAGGGAGCAGCGGATCCTATACCGGAAAGTTAAAAACAGACCGAAAAGAGATCACCACCACCTGAACAATCTTCTTTATGAATATTAAAGTGGAAGCATCCTCCAGGAACGGCTTTCTCCTTGCTCCCATGGCGCGAGTTCAACAAAATAGCTGAAAATAATGCGACCAGGATTATTGATGGATAAAGTCACACAACCGGGCCAACCCCACTTCACCTTTTCCGATTTCGGCATGGAGGTGCTGGCGGGTGCGCTGGTGGCACTCCTCGGATTGGTCGTCCTCATCGGTTGGCACAGCCACAACATTTCCCTGATCCAGGCCCACGCCTCCCTGGTCCCCATGCAGTACAACACGGCGGTGGGGTTTTTGTTGTGTGGTGCAGGGCTGCTGGGAGCGGTAACAGCCCGGCATAATTTGACTCTCATTCTGGGAACGCTGGTTCTCCTCTTGGGCTTTACCACCCTGGTGGAATATCTGCTGGCTGCGGACCTGGGCATCGACCAGATGTTCATGCGCTCCTACATCACCCAACACACCTCCCACCCCGGGCGCATGGCCCCCAATTCCGCTCTCTGTTTTTCCCTGACCGGCTTTACCCTGATCAACATCCGCCTGCTCTCCCGGCATTGGCGAGGCCCCATGGCGGTGGGCATTTCCGGGGCATTGATCTTTGCCCTGGGGGCGGTACCTCTCCTGGGTTATCCCTTCCAGATGGAATCGGCCTATGGCTGGGGCGACCTGACCCGGATGGCCCTGCATACCGCCATCGGCTTCGTCACCCTGGGTATGGGACTTGTGGCCTATGCCTGGCGTTGGGAGCAGAAACAGAGCACCCTTTTTCCCGCCTGGTTTCCGGTTTTGGCTACCCTGGTCACCTTCACCATTACCATCGCCCTGTGGCAGGCCTATCATGTTTTGGACATGGGCATTACCAATCCCCTGGAGAGCTTTTCTGCCCAGCATGCCCATGATGCCCTGTTGGTTTTTGGCCTGATACTGGGGGTTGTCCTGGGCACCACCATCCGCCTTTCCCAAACCGCTGCCAAACGGGCCGCCCTGGCTGAGGAGGTCAATCATCGCCTGGAGGTTGAAATACAGGTTCGCAAAAAAAGTGAAGCGGCCCTGGTCGAAAGTGAAGAACGCCTGCGCACCGTGCTCGAAAACATGCCCATCATGCTCGATGCCTTTGACGATGATGGACGGATCATCGTCTGGAACAATGCCTGTGAACAGCTGACCGGCTATGATTCCCAAGAGGTGATCGGCAACCCAAACATGCTTGAAAAATTCTATCCCGATCCCGATTATCGCACCCGGGTGATCGATTCCATCCGCAAAAAAGAGGGAGACTTTATCGATCAGGTCTTTGAGATGACCGCTAAAGATGGCCACAAGCGGATGGTTTCCTGGTCCAACATTTCCAACCGCATTCCCATCCCCGGCTGGTCCACCTGGGCGGTGGGGGTGGATATCACTGAGCGGGTTCGCTCCGAAGAGAAGCTCCGCAAGACCGCCCAGGCGCTGCAACAGAGTGAAACCCTCTTCCGCTCCCTTTTCGACAGTTCTCCCCTCCCCATGATGCTGGTGGAAGGCCCAGAACGCTCCATCAGCCTTATCAATAAAAAATTTACCGAACTGCTGGGGTATGATCGAGACGATATTCCAGATGTGAGCCATTGGTGGCCCCTGGCCTTTCCCGACCCAAGCTACCGGGAAGAGATCAAGGAAGCTTGGTGGAACCATCTACAGCAGGTAGAGGCTCAGCCCAGCGGTAATCATCCCCCTCTGGAAGCCCGGGTGCAGTGCAAGGATGATCGGGTCCGTTATCTGGAAGCGCTTTTTTCCCGCATTGGTGAAAAGGGGTTGGTCATTTTTTCCGACCAGACAGGCCGCAGACACATGGCAGAAACTCTCCGGCTCAGCGAGGAGCGCCATCGCACCCTGGTGAGTGCTACCAGTTCGGTGGTCTGGACCACGGATGCCCAGGGTGGTTTTGCCGAACGACAATTTGGCTGGGAATCCTTCACGGGGCAATCCTGGGAAGATCACCAGGGGTATGGCTGGCTGGAGATGATCTTTCCGGATGACCGGGAGAAGCTCCAAAAAGTGTGGCAAGAGGCCCTGGAAAGCCGTTCCATCTATCAATCAGACGGGCAAATCTGGCACCACGCCACCCAATCCTACCGCCACTTTACCGCACGTGCCGTGCCCCTCCTGGATAGCGACGGATCCCTTCGGGAGTGGATCGGCACCATCATCGATGAAACCGACCGCAAAGCGGCCCAAGCCTCTCTGGACCGCCTCCACCGCCGCAACGAGCTACTGCTCAATGCTGCTGGAGAAGGGATCTATGGCCTGGATCTGGAAGGACTCACCACCTTCATCAACCCGGCTGGAGCACGGATGGTTGGTTGGCAGGTAGAAGAGCTGGTGGGGCGCCCCCAACACGAGATGATCCACCACAGCCATGCAGACGGCACCCCCTATTCCCACAAGAACTGCCCCATTTACGAATCGATCCAGGATGGCAAGGTACACGTGGAGGAGCAGGAAGTGTTTTGGCGCAAGGATGGCTCCTGTTTTCCGGTCGCCTATGTCAGCACTCCCATCTGGGAGGATGGGGAGATTCAGGGGGCTGTGGTGGTCTTTCGGGATATTTCCGAGCGCAAACAGGCTGAAGCAGCCATCCAGCAAGGTAAGGAAGCGGCGGAAGTGGCCAACCGGGCCAAAAGCGAATTTTTGGCCACCATGAGCCACGAAATCCGCACTCCGCTGAACACCATCATCGGCATGACCGATATTCTCGGCGAATCCCCCCTCAACAACGAACAGAAAAACCAGGTCAACCTCCTCTCCCGGGCTGGTCAAGGTCTGCTGGCCATCATCAACGATATTCTGGACCTCTCCAAGATCGAAGCCGGCCACCTGCTCCTGGAAAACATTCCCTTCGACCTCCACGGATTGGTCAAGGGCATCGTCGAAATCCTGGAAGTGGCTGCACGGGAAAAAAATCTGCACATGGCCCACACCTTTTCCCCCGGGGTAGCGACCCATGTTTGGGGGGATGCCCAGCGGTTGCGCCAAGTGCTGCTCAACCTCCTGGGCAACGCCGTCAAATTTACCCCAGAGGGGGGGCGGGTTTCAGTGGTACTGCGGCCAAAGGAGGATAACCGGATCCGCTTTGAGGTGATCGATACCGGAGTAGGTATCCCCCCGGCCATCAAGGAACAGATTTTTCAGCCCTTCACCCAGGCAGACTCTTCCACCACCCGGCGTTTTGGTGGAACAGGGCTGGGGCTCACCATCTGCCGGGAGTTGGTGGAACGCATGACCGGAGAGATCGGGGTGGAAAGTCAGGAGGGAAAAGGGGCGACATTTCATTTCGAGGTGCCCCTGCCCAGAGCCCCCGAGCCAAAATCCGACAACCTGAAAAATGTCTTACGGGGACGCCCCCGCACCACCCCCGAAGCAGAAAAAAAGAAGGTGGCCGGTTTGTCGATCCTGCTGGTGGAGGATAGCGCTGACAATCGGTTATTGATCGAACTTTATTTAAAAAAATCCCCCCATGAGCTAGCCTTTGCCGAGAATGGGCTGCAAGGGGTCGAAGCCTTCAAGAGCGGTCATTACGACCTGGTTTTCATGGACATACAGATGCCGGTGATGGATGGCTATACCGCTACCCGGGAAATACGGGCCTGGGAAAAAGAGACCGGTGCCAAGCCCACCCCCATTGTAGCCCTCTCTGCCCACGCCCTGAAGGAAGCCACCCAAAAGGCGTTGGATTCCGGCTGTAATGTGCACCTGACCAAACCCATCCGCAAAAAAAGATTGCTGGAATTTTTGAAACAATTGGCTCTGGAATAATGACATGAAAGAGCCCTTCTCCCCTCCCCTTCCATAGAGCCTGTTGCAGGTGCCGCTTGTGGACTGAGACCCTTCCCAATGAGGAGCAGCAACAGACAAAACCGGCCTTTTGTGGGCTGTTTTTGCCAGAAAAGAGGTTTCTCTGGCGCATAAAAATCAGAATCAAAACGCAATCATCAAATTTTGAAAGAAAATTTCCGGCTTGCCACAAGGCTCTTTCAAATAACCGGAACAGGCTTCATATCAGCTCCGGTTCAACAGGTGAGTCCAACACGCCACAGAGGGCACAGAGAACACAGAGAAAAGCAAATTCGAGCCAAAATCGTTCCTGGTAGTGGTCGGAACATTCAGCTGTTTTTCATGCTTTTCCTCTGTGACCTCTCTGTTCTCTGTGGCACATTTTTCGGTTTTGAATGAAGTTTAAACGATGGCCTTAAGCGCATCGTTTGAACCAAAATGCGTATCACCATCGCCAATGGCCCTATATCCGATCCCAGCCAACGCTTTCCCTCCCCGGATTTGACGGTTTTGGCGCCATGTCAATCTCATGCCATCTCCTGACCTACACCCTTCAGACCGTCACCACGGCAGATTCCTTGATATGGCTGGGATGGCTTGGTCGCTGACTTTGGAATGAAAATTGCGAAACTCCCTGACAAAGGAACAGCCCACTCTTATCGGCGTTCCATTTCATCAAGTGGAGATTCCAATGCCAGCCGACACCCTTCCCCGAAACAACGACTCTTTGGGTGAACTTCTCATCCAATCCAGCCTTTTTTCCGGGGTCACTCTTGTGTCGGTCACTGTGGCTGTGGCTTTCGCCAAAATGGTGGATCACACCCTGATCATCCTGGAGCAAACCTTTCCCTTCCTGGGATAGCCCCAACCAGCAAAAAACAGGTTCAGCGAGTCTGGCAAAATGGGCAAGGAGTGACCTGGGCAGGTCTCAAGCAGTCACTGAAAAATGTTTCGTGATGCAATTCAGGCGCTACGCATTACGTATCGCGATGCACATTCTTTCAGCCGCCCTGCTTGAGAACTGCACGAACCGCATCGTTCGAAAACCATCAGAGGCATGCGAACCAGAGCCGCTATCTTGGGTCGGTTGCGCACAGGTGCTTGATGGGACGATTGGCTTGAAGGTGCGATGCGCCCTTGATTGATGCAGCTCGCAACACTCACCACGTCCTACGCAGGTTAGATTCCCATCTGCGTGGCAATAACGATAATAAAATCTGGGGAATGATGACGCGCCCCATTTCCAAATAGAATGGCTATAGCTGTTCTATAGTCGTTCCAAATTAAAATGGCACATCAGTCTTGATTGATGCGGTTCGCGTTGCTCATCACATCCTACGCGTGAGTTCCCCTGGAAATGAACTATCAGGGCAAAGCATGTGTGCCCTTCTGAATTGGAATGACTATACCTGCAAAAGGCATACTTGAAATCCACTGGAGGCACGCAACGTTTTTGCCGTCATTCCTGGAAAAGCGGAGATGACGAGTCAGAAAAGCCTACCCAGCCCTACCAACAGATTCGTCTCGCGTTACGAATGACGTAACACGCATTTCTTTTTACGGAAAATGACTCCCAAAACACGGTCCGTTGCTTCCGAAGCGCTTGCCGAACACCTCGGTCTGTGTTTCAAATGTTTTGAGATACGCCTGTCACGGCTGCCAGGCGCTGCTGATATCAGCAAAGAGGACTCTAGCCACCATCATGCCCTGCCAACTGATAGACGGTATCCATCAACACCGCCTTTTTGATGGGCTTGGCCAGATAATAGTCGCAACCGGCTGCCAGGGCCTCTTCGCTAATCTCTTTCAAGGCGTGGGCCGTGAGGGCGATGACCGGGGTATGGGGACGCCCCTCTTTCTTTTCCCATTGGCGAATTTTTCGGGTGGCGGTAATGCCGTCCATGATCGGCATCTGCACATCCATCAACACCATGTCATATCTTCCAACCTGAAATTTTTCCAGGGCTTCAGCGCCATTTTCGGCCATTTCCAGCTGATGTGCCGTTTTGATGAAATAGGCCTGAATCAGCAAACGATTGTCGGCAGAATCATCTACCAGCAGGATGGAAAGGGTTTTTTGTCGGCGGTCCAAGTGGCGTCGATCTTTTCCTCGCCGATCATTCCCCCGCCGATCCCCCCCTCGTCGGTCATTTCCCCGCCGCTCGGAAAGAACAGAGGTCAATCTGGGTTGAAAATTCATATGAGCCCGTTCCGAGAGCGGTTTGTCGCCATCGGTTGGGCTGGCTTCGGGCAAGGGAACAGCAAACTTAAAGCAGCTGCCCATGTCGTCAGCACCACTCTCCACCCAGATACGCCCTCCCATTTTATCCACCAGCTGCTGACAAATGGTCAGCCCCAGACCTGTTCCACCATACTCCCGGGTGGTACTGGTATCAGCTTGGGTAAAAGGAAAAAAAATCGCCTCGCGTTTGTTTTCCGGAATACCCGGACCGGTATCGGTCACACTGAACTGGATAAAATGGTCGCTGCCTGAATCCACTCTGAGGGAAACCGTGCCGTGTTGGGTAAATTTAACGGCATTCCCCAGAAGGTTGAGAAGAATCTGGCGAATCCGTCCCGGATCCCCCACCACCTGCCGGGGCAATTTATCCGCCAGGTGATGGGTCAAAACAAGATTTTTTTCCCGGGCGTGCAGGGAGAGCACTTCAGCCGTCCCCACCGCAAGCTCTACCAGATTGAACGTCTTGCGTTCCAATTCCAGCTGCCCGGCTTCAATTTTGGATAGATCCAAAATATCGTTGATCAAGCTCATCAACGCCTCTCCAGAGCGGTTTGAAGTCTCCAGATAGCGTTTTTGTTCGTCATTAAGCCGGGTTTCCAGCATCAACTCCCCCATGCCGATGATGGCGTTCAGGGGGGTGCGAATTTCGTGGCTCATGGTGGCCAAAAAGGCGCTTTTGGCCCGGTTGGCGGCTTCCGCGCGTTGTTTATCCTGCAAAGCTTCTTCCGCTCGCTTGCGTTCGGTCACATTGCGGCCAACGGCATAGACACACCCTTCCTTGGCGATGGCGGTCCACTCCGTCCAGAGATAGTGTCCCTCCCGGTGCAGACTGCGAAGGGGAAAATCCCGAGCTGCGTGCCCCTCCTCGATAATTTTGGCCATTTCCCCTTTGGTTTTTTCCCGATCCTCGGGGTGAACCAACTCCAGATAGGAAAGAGTCAGGAGTGTCTCTTCGGGATAGCCCAGGGTTTTTTCCATTCCAGGGTTGACCCTTTTGAAGGAGCCGTCGGAATTCAGGATGCACATCAGGTTGGGGGAGAGAAAAAAGAGGGAGTCCCGCTCCTCCTCAGCCCGGCGGCGCTCTTCCAGCTCCCGACTGAGTTGGGCCGTGCGTCGAATAACCCGGTTTTCCAGATCCTGGTTAAGTTTCTGGATCTCCTCTTCAGCCTGTTTTCGGTCGGTGATATCCCGGATGAATGAGGTAAAAAAGGGTTTGCCGTCGATTTGAAAGGGGGTGATGGCCAGTTCTACCGGAAACATCCGCCCCGTTTTCCCCTGGGCCATGGTTTCCAGACGACGGTTGACCATCTTGCCATGACCGGTGGCCAGATATCTTTTCAACCCCTGCCGATGGGCCTGACGATGTTCGGGAGGAATGATCAGTTGATCGACAGTGCGGCCCCACACCTCCTCACCGGGATAACCAAACATTTTTTCCGCAGCAGGATTAAACTCCAAAACCCGGCCATCGCCGTCGGTGGTAATGATGCAGTCCAGAGAGGTTTCCAGGATCGCCTGCTTACGCGCCTCGCTCTCCTGAATGGCTGCTTCCACCTGCTCCCGGCCTGCCCAGTTGCCAAAGGCCTGGGCGTGATAGCGCAGGCGGGCAATCATCTCCACCTTTTCAGGCAGCTTGATCAGATAGTCATTGGCCCCCAGGGAAAAAGCCCGGGCCTTTACTTCCGGGTTTTCTTCCACCGTCAGCATCAGGATCGGTACCTGGGCCAACTCCCGATCACAGCGGAATCGTTGCAGCAGCGTGAGCCCGTCGATATCGGGCATCAGGAGATCAAGAAGAATGACAGCTGGTTGGGTTTTATGGGCCAGCGCATGGGCTTCCAGGGGATGGATACAGACAACCAACTCAAGATCCGGGGCATCCTCAAGAAGAGTCCCCATCAGGTGACTGGTGGTAGGCTGGTCATCCACCAGAAGAATTCGGTGGGAAGTTGGCCTCACGTTATGGGCAAGACTCATCCTGGATTGGATCCTTCCTCACCCGCCCAAGAGAGGCAAATGGCAGGGTTGGGGGTGGCTTTGGCAAACCAATGGGGCGCTTTCGTCAGCTTGTGGAAACAGGGTCGCCTCCTGGAACACCAAACCGATGGGAGGCCCAAACAAAACGTTCCCAAAGATGCAGAGCCCTTCCGTAACGAAACAGATTTTCACGCTTTTAAAAATAAGCAGCCATGAAATTTGTTTCCTGCCAACACCTTCAACCAGGTTGGCCATCCGCCCGGGGCTTGACCAGCATCGGGCTGAAGTATACCAAAAAAATCCCATATCCGATAATCCAGAATAGCCCCGAAAGGAGAATATTCAGATCACCGGGAAGCTCTGGAAAGCCGATTCGCAGGAGGGCTGCCAGGGGTAAAAGCAGAAAAAAAAGCGTAACCCACCCGGAGTGCTTCAAGGTGCGACCGGTATGGAGCAGGGCAATCCGGGACATGATGCCAGCAGTAAACAACCCCATGGCGCCCACGGTGAGGGCATGGATGGCGGTGGATTGGGGCATCCAATCAAAAATAATGGCGCCACCCCGAAGCAGCAAACCCATGACGATCCAGAGATACCCCAGATGCAAAACCCACAAGAGGGGGGTGTTGAGGGTTTTAAAGCTGTGCCAGGTGGCCAGACGCAGGGCTTGCAGCCCCCCCACCACGATCAAAATCCAGCCAAAGACCGGATGATCCATGACAACCACATCTCCGATCAAAACCGGCAGCATGGCAGCCATGGCCGTGTACTCAATCAGCGCAGGCGTCTTGAATTGGACATCGATGCCATGCTCCTGAAAGCTGCTTTTGGTGAACATGGGCATGATATGCCCCCCCACCATCACCAAAAAAGCCACCATGGCATCCACCCCCAGGTAGAGCCCCCGGTAGGCGGTTTCGTCGGTCAAACCGAGGGCTTCCAGATGGATCAGGAGGTCTCCGGTAAAGAGCACACCCAGCAGGATGGGAAAAACCCGGTGGCCCATCATACCGGTGGTCCAGAGGGGAGGTGCGACCACCATCAGGAGCGCGATGGGAAAAGCCATGTCAACGAGGCTGACCAACCACACCGGCAGAAAAGCCGAAAAACCGATGGCGCAGCGCCCCAAAAACCAAAGCACCACCATCCCCATCAAGGGTCGGCCTGTGAGAGGGGGCTGCTTGGTCCAGTTGGGGGAGGCGGTGAGGAGAAATCCGGCAGCAGCCGCCCCCACAAAGCCGATCAACATTTCGTGGCCGTGCCACCAGATGGGATTGAGAAAGAGTTCCGGCTGCCAAACGCCCTTTAAATATCCCAACCACACCCCCATGGCCAGCATGGCCCACAATCCAGCCAAGATAAAAAAGGTACGGAAGCCGTAGGCAAAGAGGACGCCTGTCAGAGATCGCCGGGGGGAATCAGGCGTTTGGGACGGTTGGTTCATGGGGTTCTCCGGATGGCTCTCCGAGAGCGGAAAAAGGGTGCCATCGATGGAATCATAGCCTTAAAAAATCAAAAAAATCTCAGGAATCACGTTTTTTTGGTGGCGCTCTACACGCTCCCAAAAATCATAAAACTCCTGCCACACTATTTTGGATTCCTCGTTTGGGTCGAGGTAAAAATCCTCTGGTTAGGTGGTGTCGTAAAAAGGATCATTTTGCACCCCTTCCAGAACTCCAACCGTGATGATTTCCTGGGTACAGGGATCCCCCTCCACTCAAAATCTTTCGATCAGATTGAAAAGGTGATCAAAATTTTCCGTCTGCTTATCGGCCAGCTGCTGCATCCGATAATGCACCCATTCACCGAGGGCCAAAGCGACTTCAGGCCTCCCTTTCGGCTTCACCTGGCGACGGCTCTTGGGCCTCAGGCAAAACAACCCAAAAAATCGACCCCTGGGGATCGGCCGGACGCATGCCGACCGTACCGTTCATCGCTTCCACCAGGCTTTTAACGATGGCCAGCCCCAGCCCGGTGCCGCCCATCTCCCGGGAACGCCCCGGATCTGCCCGATAAAAACGCTCAAAAAGCCGCTCACGATGGTGGGCTGCGATTCCCGGTCCGTCATCTTCCACTTCCAGGGTAACCTCTCCACCAGAAGCTTGGCAGCGGATCTGGATCTGCCCTTGGGGTGGGGTATATTTGACCCCATTTTCCAGCAGATTCAAAATGATCTGGATCAAGGCACCCCCATCGGCCATCACTTGGGCATGGGGGGGGGTATCCACGGAAATCCGGATCTCCTTCTCTTCCAGGGAGCGCCCCATGGAATCGATACAGTGGGCCGTTTTTTCGACCAGGTCCACTGCCCGAATCTCCAGGGGATAGTGTCCGGAGTCGATCCGGGAAAGATCCAGCAGTCGGGTGATGAGGGCAGAGAGGCGCTGGGCGTGGCGCTTCATGGCGTTGAGCATGGATGGCCCCACCTTGGGATCACTCATGGCCCCATCCAAAAGCAGCTCGGAGTTGGCCAGGATGATGGCGGTAGGGGTGCGCAGCTCGTGGGAGACGTTGGCGACAAACTCCCGGCGCATCTCCTCCAACCGGTGGATTTCAGTAATATCGTGGAGCACCACCACGCTGCCACCCTCCCCTTTTTGCCCCGTAACCCGGGCCAGCACCCGACGTTCGACGCTTCCGGGAAGATTAAACTGGGCCGAGGCACTTTGGCAGGGTTGACTATTTTGAATCAACTCTGCCACCTCGGTGATCGGCGGCAGTTGGGCTAAAGATTGACCGATGGGGGCCTGTTTCCAGGAGAGGAGCGTGTGGGCTGCCCGATTGACCAGAATGATCCGCCCTTCCCGATCCAGGGCGATCACCGCTTCACTCATTCCCTCCAAAACCGCTTCAAAGCGGTGGCGCTCTCCAGCCAGATTGTTGACGGCGGCTTCCAGCTCCCGGGCCAAGCGGTTGAAGGAGCCAGCCAAGCCGCTGAACTCATCCCGGGTTTTTACTTCCAGGCGCTGGCCTAGAGCCCCGGCTGCCAGCTGACCGGAAACCCCCGCAGCCATCTGTTGGGCATTTTCCACCAAGGTGCGCAGGGTTCGGGTGAGGAGATGGGAAGCGAGCCAAGAGATGAGGATGGCGATCCCCAAACCCAATCCACCAGCCACCAGAAGAAAAAGCCGCAGCCGGTTGATGGTTTCATCCACTTTTTTAAGAGAAACCTGAACCCGCACCACCCCAGCCCCCTCGTCGTGCTGATAGGGAATGGCGACATAGAGCATTTCGGCCCGGAGGGTGGTGGAAAAACGTCGGGAGATGCCAACGCTCTCCTGCATGGCTTGGCGCACTTCCGGGCGATTGCCGTGGTTTTCGATGGTGCGCACCCGCTCCACCTCCAGCTGGGAATCCCCCAAAACCTGGCCATCCACGGCGATGATGGTCACGCGGTTTTCAATGGCTTTGCCGAAGCGATCCGCCAAGAGATCCATGCTTTCGATCGTCTCCGGCACCGCTCCTTGGAGGACCATCTCCCGAGCCCCCCGGGCGTTGCGCAAAAGATCGTCCTGAATGCTGGCTTCGATCCAGTTGCGCAGGACATTTTCCAGAAAAAAACCGGTAGCCAGATCCGCGGTAAAAATCAACAGGACCGAAACAATGAAAAGCTTGCCGCGAACGCCGATATTCAAGACTCATCGTCCGGGGAAGAGCGAAATCGATAACCGATGCCCCGTTGGGTCTCCACATAGTGGCCAACGGAACCCAATTTTTCCCGCAGGCGATTGACGTGGGCATCCACCGTGCGGGTCTGCACATCCGCCCGAATCCCCCAGACCGCTTCCAGCAGGGTGGCCCGGGATTGCACCCGGCCCTTGCGGGAGAGCAGCGTATCCAGAAGACGAAATTCCAGCGGGGTGAGGAAGGTTTCCTTTTCGTCCACCCACACCCGGTGGCCTGCCCGATCCAGTCGGATACGACCAAACACCACCCCCTTGGTGGTCGCAGTCTGGGCTTTGGGGCGACGCAGGATGGCGCTGATACGCAGGATAAGCTCCCGCACAAAAAAGGGCTTGACCACATAGTCGTCCGCCCCCACCTCAAAACCAACCACCCGGTCGATCTCCTCGCCCTTGGCGGTGAGCATCACCACGGGAATCAGGCGGGTAGCGGGATGGGCGCGCAGCTGGCGGCAGACATCCAGGCCAGTGATGTCCGGCAGCATCAGATCCAGCAAAATCAGGTCTGGAACCGGCTCCCGAAAAGCCTCTTGGAGAGCTTCCGATCCGTTCAAGGCGGTGCGGGTTTGATAGCCCTCTTTTTCAAGACTGTACTGCAGAGAGTCCAGCAAGTCTTTTTCATCGTCGACGATCAGGATAAGATTCGGCATCGCTTCATCCTTGCATTGCCCCGATTTCCAAAACAGAATCGGAGTCAAACAACTACCGGGAAACGTTTCAGTTTAATCCCGATAGGTTCGTTATACCAGGGATGGGAAATCAGGCCGCCACGACCCGGTGAGTAAAGGATTCCCCAGGGTTGGGCTGCCGCTTAGGAAGGATTGTGCATGAACACGGCTGCGTTGGAACAAGAGGTCTCCCGGAGACGGACCTTTGCGATCATCTCCCATCCGGATGCGGGCAAGACCACCTTGACCGAAAAACTGCTGCTCTTTGGCGGCGCCATCCAACTGGCTGGTAACGTCAGAGCCCGAGGACAGCGACGGCGGGCAAGGTCCGACTGGATGAAGGTGGAGCGGGAGAGAGGTATTTCAGTCACCGCTTCGGTGATGACCTATGAATATGACGGCTGCACCTTCAACCTGCTCGACACCCCTGGCCATGAAGATTTCAGTGAGGATACCTATCGAACCCTGACAGCAGTGGATTCCGCCATCATGGTGATCGATGCGGCCAAGGGTATCGAAGGGCAAACCCGCAAGCTGTTCGAGGTGTGTCGGCTGCGCAACGTGCCCATCATCACCTTCGTCAACAAGATGGACCGGGATGGTCGGGATCCCTTTGAACTGCTGGACGAAATTGAACAGGCCCTGGCCCTGGATGTCACCCCGGCCAGCTGGCCCATCGGTATGGGGCGGGAATTTTTGGGCTGCTATCATCTCTTCAAGGATCGTCTGCTTTTTATGGCCCGGGGGGGACAGCCGGGAGATGAGGAGGGTGAGACCTGCCAGGGGTTGGATGACCCGCGCCTGGATGAACTCCTACCCGAAGATGCCGCAGCCACCCTCCGGGAGGAGGTGGAGATGGCCCAGGGGCTCTGCCAACCCTTTAACCTCAAAAGCTATCGGGAGGGGCACCTGACACCGGTCTTTTTCGGCTCAGCCATCAATAATTTCGGTGTGCGGGAGCTGCTCCAGGGTTTGGTGGATCTGGCCCCCCCTCCCCGACCTCAAAAAGCAGTTGGACGGGAGGTCAACCCCGAAGAAAAAAAGGTCAGCGCCTTTGTGTTTAAGATCCAGGCCAACATGGATCCCAAGCATCGGGATCGGGTGGCTTTTGTACGGCTCTGTTCGGGCCATTTTCGCCGGGGCTTGAAAATGCACCATGTACGCTCCGGAAAAACCCTGAACGTGCACAATCCCATGCTGTTTTTGGCTCGGGACCGGGAGCTGGCTGAAGAGGCCTGGGCCGGGGATATCATCGGCATCCCCAACCACGGCAACCTGCGTATTGGCGACACCTTGAGCGAAGGGGAAAATCTGAAATTTACCGGCATTCCCAGCTTTGCCCCGGAGCTGCTGCAAAAGGTGCGCCCAGACGATCCCTTAAGGGTAAAACATTTAGGGCGCACTCTGTGTCAGCTGGGTGAGGAAGGGGTGGCACGGATTTTTAAAACCGACATGGGCAACGACTGGATCGTGGGGGTGCTGGGGGCGTTGCAGTTTGAAGTGTTGGCCGACCGCATCCGCACGGAGTACAACATCCCGGTCCATTTCGAAGCCACCGCCCTCCACACCGCCCGCTGGCTGGAAGCGGATGAACACGCCGACATCAAAGATTTTTCCGACAACAACATGGCCGCCATGGCCGAAGATCACGACGGCTCTCCGGTCTTCCTGGCCCGAAATGCCTGGCACCTGGAGACCGCCATCAAGGAGTGGCCCAAGGTGCGCTTCCTGAAAACCAGGGAGCAGATATAGGGAGTCGCCTGGCGTTGGGCTTGTTCCACACCCTGCGTTCTGTTTTTCCGATCAGGAAGAAGAATGGACACCCAGGGCTTCCAGCAAGGGTTGCAGCTGCTTTTCGTAGCGTTTCCAGCCTTTGACGGAGCTTTGATAGATGGGTTGTCGCACCTGAATGTTGCTGGCTGTCTGGACGGTTCTTTCGGTTTTGTGAAAATCAAGGCAACCCGCATGCCATTCAAGCCCACAATAGTCCAACAGTCGGCGGGTTTCCTTTTCCTGATTTTGGGTCAGACTTTCATAGGAAACTTCATAGAAGGTCTCCGGAAAGAGTTCCCGCCAGTGCGCCATGATCCTAGCATAAAGTCGGTAGTAGTGACCGATTTCCTTCAGGTCGAAGGCAAAATTGCTGCCATTTGTGAACTTGGTTCGAAAAATGGAGAGACAGGTGTCCTCTGAAGCGCGTTGGGAGTGAATGATCCGGGCTTTGGGAAGGATACAACGAAGGATGCCCAGATGCATGAAATTGAGAAGCCGTTTGTCGGTGATGAACCGGGCTGTCGGTGCCAGCTTGCGTAGTTGGGAAACGTATCGGATGCCCGTTTCGGTCAACCCTTTGGAATCCATGCGGGAAAATGTCCGAGGAATCAATCGGGGATCCTCAGAAGAGGTTCCTGCGAGGAGAATTTCGTTGAGCAGAGGAAGCTCGCCACCGCCATGGACCTCCGGGTGGCTCGACAGAATCTGTTCGATAAGAGATGACCCACTACGGGGCATGCCGACGATAAAAATGGGGGTTGTATCAGGATGGCCGCTCTCTCTTTGTGACTCAAAGAAAAATTTGTCAAAGGTTGCCATGAAGGATTCAAAATACTTTGTCTCATCAGTTAAACTGAAACGAATATCCTTTCTTACCAATCGATTGCCTTCCAGATAATGTTGGAAGGCCTCCGTATGGCGTTCCAATTTTTCCAGGGATTTACCCAGGGCAAAGTTGAAATGGATTTGGTCGTAATCAGTGGTAGATTTGCCGATTAGTGCCTGTAACGCGTCGATCATGGCAGGGGTGAACTGTTTTCGTGTCCTGGAAAGGTTATAATAGGCTAATGAATCGTCCGATTTGATAGTGATCGCCTTTTGATAGTTTCGGGTGGCTTCATCTAGCTTTCCCTGATTGGTCAGGATGTCCCCCAGGGCGTTGTAGACATTGTGATTATTTGGGTCAATGACGATCGACTTTTTAAAGTACCGGATCGCTTCATCTGGCTTTTCCTCATCTGCCATGGCTATGCCGAGTTGGTGCCAAGCTTCTGCGTAGTTGGGCTTGATGGAGAGAGCTTTCTGGAAACAGGCAATGGCTTTATTGGTTTTTTTCAGACCAAGGAACGCTAAGCCGAGTTTGTTGAAAATTTCGTGATTGTCAGGTCTGATCGTGATAGCCCGCTGGAATTTATCAATAGCCTCGGCAGGGCGCTTTAGTGCAAGCAGCGTAATGCCATAATTGTTGTAAGCCTTGTAATGGCTTGGTTGGAGGGCAAGGGTTTTTTGAAAGTATTTGATTGCTTCATCCCACCTTCCCAGTTGGTGCAGAATGAGTCCCAGATTGTTGTAAGCGCCAGGATTGTTTGGTTTGAGGGCCAGTGTCTTCCGAAAACTCAGAAAGGCCTTTTCGAGCTGACCTGCTGCCTTGTAAGCGCCGCCAAGGTTGAATTGGGCATCGTGATAGTCGGGTTTGATGGCAAGGGCTTTTTGAAAGTTCAAAATGGACTGATCCAGCCAACCTTTCTCCTGCAAAATGACAGCAAGGTTGAAGTATGCCATGGAATAGCCCGGTTCGATGGCGATGGCTTTTTGGCAACTCGCCATCGCTTCATCCAGCTTTCCCTGGGCACGCAGTATGCCACCCAGATTGTTCAGGGCCACGGCATGGGTTGGATGGAAAGTCAGTGTTTTTTGATACCACTGACTGGCCAGCTCCAGTTGACCAGCTTGATGAAACGAGATGCCTTGTTGCAGGGCAGCCACGGCTTCCTGGCCGGGTGGTTGACTGTTCTCCTGGAGAGTGGCAGTGACCTCACCCTGGGGCTTACCTTTGACCGTTTTTCCGGATGCTTGGGGCCTCATCTCCCTGGGGGATTTTCCAGATTTTTTAGACTGCTTTTGCAAATGCCGCCGCTGGGCTCTGTTCATGGGTAATCCTTGGCTTGAGCATCGTCTGTATCATCCAGCCCAAAGCTTAAAGGTTTTACCCGATCACGAACAGAGGCGATGGATTTTGACGGGAGGCGTTCAGAGGCGTTTCAGAGGAAGGGGGCTCTTCTGACTTCATAGCTGTCGGTTGGGTCTGGAGAGACCCAACCGACAGGGTGAGATAAACTTTCAGCCAAGGCATGGAAAACGCCTGCTGTTTCAATCAGGGGGGATCAGCCGGATTTGCGACGAGCAAAGACCCTCATGGTGCCGGTTTTGGGCCGCATGAGAGACCAATAGGCGGTCTCCCAGTTCCAGACCGGAGCCGTTTTGTAGGTTTCAATCAGTTTATCTTCCAGCTCCCGGGAGGTGCCCTCAAAACCGCTCAAGGCTTCCTCGATCTGCTCTTCACGCTTTTTTGAGTGGGGAATCAGCTTGCCACAATACCACTCTTCACTGGTGGGGTTGCGGCTATCTTTGGCGATGCTTTCACCCTTGCCATTCACTGGGAAATCTTTCTGCTTTTTGCGATCCGGCATGTTCTTCTCAACATCGCCAAACCGTCCTTCCCGGGTTTCACCACCCGCCAGCTCTTGGTGACCAAAATCACCATTGGGATCAAACCGGTTGGTCTGAATCAGCAGGCCATCCTTGGATTTGCGGATCGATTTATTGTCAAACCGACCGATCTCCACCACACACGCCTCATCCTTCTGGGTGCCGCAGAGAGTCAAAAAGACCGGGGAGCTGACTTCCCAGGATTGTAGGGCGATCAACGCCTTGTCATAGGTGTCGATGGCGGGGTTTTCCAGCAGCCTGCGGAGCTTGAAGGTGGGGTCCATATCCTCATCGGTGGATCCTTCGAACCAGGGGGCATAGTTGATGGCAATGGAAAAGCCTGGCTTAACCCCGGTGAGAGCGCCCAGCATCCCCACCACCCCCACCCCGGTATAGAGGGTGTTGCCATCCAGATCCTGGACATCAAAGATGCGGGTAGCCTGACCCAAAGGCCTCGCCCCCTGCCAGTCGAGACTGCGCATGCAGATGGTCTCACCCAGGTCGGCATCCCACACACAGGTGGTGGAGCAGGCAAAATGGGACCAGGTGTAGGCTCGCTGAACAAAGGCCATTTGGGAGCGCGACAAAATTTTTCCGCTTTTTTTGGAAAGCCAATCACTTTCATCAAGGTAGTGACCAAAGCCCCGGTAGACGATACCGTACATGAGCTTGGCAAGCCGCCTGGCATACCATCCATACTTCCCCTCGAAAGCCATCTTCCTGAAAGCCTTACAGATATCTGTGAAAGCCTCCCTATCCTCCTCACCCAGGAAAACATCCTCCCAGATCTCCTCGGGTTCCTGCTTTTGGCAGTGCACGATCCGTTTCATCTCCGAACCCAGTTCGGGCATGGTATCGTCATAAGTTCGTTCATCTTCTTGAGAGCATTTGTCCATAAAAATCTTCCTTTGATTCAATTGTTTTTGAGTTGTCCAGCCCAGATGGCTCTTGCACCGGGCTGCTGGGAGTTGTTCCTATTTAATTGATTAAAACACTGGATTATCTACCGAATCATATCGATTTAAAACACCCATTGAAACAGACGATGGGAAGGGCTGCTTTGTTCGCCATTCATTTTTGACTGGAGATTTTTTCTGAAAACGTCAAGAGGCTGCCCCCCTTTAGCCCCACGCACAAAAGGCCACCTCCTTTTTAAGGAAGCGGCCTCTTGGGAATGAATCATTCTGGATTGCCCACGCCATACGACCCGCTCCCACAAAACCGTGAAGCGACCATCTGGCATAAGCTCCCCTTTACCGCCACCATCCTATCCTTGGCAGCAGGGTCCAGGATTTTACCGATTCAGCTCATTACAGAATGCTGAAGCGTTTTTTCTTGAAAAAATAGTATCCGCCGATAGCCCCGATACCCAGCAACACCCAGGGATTCATGGCGGCCAGGTTCAGACCCAGCACTTTGCCGGAGGCCAAAGAAGCGGGAAAAGCCTGGGCACCCACAGCACTGCTGGTCATGATGCCTCCCTGGGCCACTCCCGTGGCTGCGGCACCCTTACCCATAACAGCGGCTCCGCCAGCTCCAGCAGCTCCGGCACCAGCGCCCGCACCCGCTCCGGCGGCCTTGGCCCCAGCCAAAATTTTGGGGGTCTGAAATTCCAGGGTTCCCGGTCCTATAACAGTGACTTTTTCCCCAGCAGCCAGTGTGGTGACAATTTCCGCTCTCGGCATGTCGATTCCTCGAAGGATTGGATGGTTAATCCGATATTTTCAATGGGACGCTCAATGGTCTGACATCATCATACTCAATTTAGCAGAAAATGAAAGTTTGCAAAGGGATTGACCGCTTTATCATCACTCAAAAACTATACCACAACACATTCCAAGAAGCATTATCAGTCTGGTTGTCATTTTCATTCACATCCACAAAACCCCTCACCAGCCCAAGCCAAAAGGATGGGATGGATTGGCCCTCTCCTTCTATCACGATGGATTGTTGTTGCAGCCAAACCGTCTCCCATGATACCAGGGAACAGGGGAAAATCATCCGTATGGACAAGGGGGGATAGATGAAAAAGCAACAAAAAAAATCCGTGCGCGGGCTGTTCAGACGTTGGTTCGTCGAATATAACCCACTCTATTTTTTCAGCGCTCTCTGTATCCTCCTGGGGGTGTTTCTGGTTTCCCAAAGCTTGGAAGATCTGGTCCAGGATCAGTGGTCCTTGGGGCAGGTGATCCTTTTTTCCGTGGTGCAGGCCTATGAACTGCTGCTGATCGGGGGGGCTTGGCTGCTCTATCGAAAGTTGGGACAGCGGCGGCCCGGGGTGATTCTCGGGATGATGGCGGTGCTCTTTCTGTTTGACACCACCTTCCGCCTGGAAAGCGTTGTGGGAACAGGCTATTGGGGATATTCCCTGGCGGCGATCTGGGTGGGATTGCTGGGGGTCAAGGTGGTGGGGTTGCATCGTGCCTTCCACCTGAAAATCAACCCTCAGGCCCTCGCACTCATCCTGGCTGGGGGGGTGGCTATCGGCGCATTGCCCCACCTGCTCGCCATGCCGGGAGTAAACAAACCAGCCATTTTTCTCATAGCCAACTGGGGGCTGGCCTTCATCGGAATGATGGTGCTCCCCAACCGCCTGACCTTCAAAACAGATATCCCCCTGGAAAAATGGGGGGAGACGGTTTTGGGGCGGATATCCAGGGGATTTTGGATCGCCCTGCTCTTTTTCTATTTTTATCACCTCTGGAACCACATCATCTGGATCGGCCCAAACCACAGCGGGACTGTCCTGTCCCAGATGGTGCCTTACTTCTTCGCTGTAGGGTTGAGAAGCTCTGAAGAGAAGGGGGCTTGGTTTGTTGGGGTGGTTGCCCTGCCCCTCACCTTTTTTTCCCCCTCCTTTGTAGCCCCCACCGCTCTGGCTGTTGCGGGCATGTTTGCCTGGCGGGCCTGGCGCAGGGGGGAAGAAAATGGGTGGGTGGGGACGGCTTTTGCAGGCTATTTTTTCCTCTGGTCCCTGGGTTGGAGCCAGGGGCCGCCGCCAGATTTGCCACCCCCCCTGTCGTTTGCCAGCTTTTTCCTGGTGGCTTCGTTGATTTTTCTCGCTTGGCGTCTTCAGCTCTTTTTTGCCAAGCTCCTGCTCTTTTTCGGTTTTGTGATTGCAGCCAAAGATCTGATGTTTTTCATTCAGGATCTGGCCATCAAGCTGGCCGGGGTGTTCCCCAAAACCCGTCTGGGCTGGGGGATGATGCTCCTGGGGGTGGGTTTTCTCGCTCTGCTGGGAGGGCTTTGGATCAACTGGATGGCGCGCAAGGGTGGAGAGTGGGACAAAGCAGCGGATGAAACAGAGGAATCCGCTGAGTCGGAAAACATGGCAGAGGCTCCAGAGGAATCGGGGGATGAGGGGGAAGCCGATTCCATCCGGGAGGAGCCCCCCCCCAAGGCTGAACAAACCCCTTAAACCCAACCGCCCCCCACCCCAAATACGACGGTGGGGGGGGGCAGGTCAGTCAGGAGTAGCCTTCAGATTGGGGGAGTATTGGGGATTTCCCTGCTTTTCAAGACGCTTCGGAGGGGTTGAATTTCAGCGCCAGGCCGTTGTTGCAGTAGCGCTTACCAGTTGGGGGGGGGCCATCCTTGAAGACGTGTCCCTGATGGCCACCACAACGAATGCAGTGGTACTCCTCCCGGGGATAAAAAAGCTTCATATCCCACTCGGTCTCAACAGCCCCTTCGATGGCGGCAAAAAAACTGGGCCAACCGGTGCCGCTGTCATATTTCATTTCAGAGGTAAAAAGGGGCAACTCACACCCCGCACAGACAAATATCCCCTTGCGATGCTCTTTGTTGAGGGGGCTTGAGTGGGGGCGTTCGGTCCCCTCTTTGCGGAGCACCTCAAACTGCTCCGGGGTCAAAATCGCCCGCCATTCATCTTCAGTTTTGGTGATTTTATCCACAATCGCTGCGGCCTCCAGGTGTGATGTCAGCAGGTTTGAACCCATCCAGACCGATCCCCCAAAAGCCAGGGTGGTCCGGATAAAATGGCGTCTGTTCATGGTCTTTCCTTTTTCCCGGCTATTCGAAAAAAGGGTCGGCTTGGTGCCAAGTCAGGGGTGATAGCAGCACTTTCCCACTTGGATCACCGACACCTCACACGCGCTCTATTTTTTCCCCCACAGCTCTTCCAGACGGTTGTCCCGCCCGCATCGGGATTTATAAAAAGTGTAGCGCAGGGGATTGGTCCGGTGAAAGTTTTGATGGTACGCCTCAGCTGGATAAAAATCCGATGCCGGGGTGATTTGGGTAACAATGGCGCCATCAAAGGGCTTCTCCTCCATCAGAGCCGACAGTGAGGCCTGGGCGAGGTTGAGCTGTTCGTCGTTATGGTAAAATATTTCCGCCCGGTATTGACTGCCCCGATCACAAAACTGTCGGTCCGGGGTGGTGGGGTCGATATTGCGCCAATAGATGGCCAACAACTCGTCATAGCTCACCTTGGCCGGATCAAACACCACCTCCACCGCTTCGGCATGCCCTGTTTTCCCCCGGGAGACCTCCCGATAGGTGGGATTTTTTTGGCTGCCGCCGATATAGCCCGAAGTGGTCTTGACCACCCCCTCCACCTCATCAAAAACCTGCTCCACACACCAAAAACAGCCCCCCGCAAAGGTAGCGGTTTCCAGCTTGGACTCATCTCCCTGAGCCATACCGGGGATCCCCAGCCCCAGCCCCAAAAAGAGCCACATGATTTCCATCGCCATCACTATTCTCCCCTGTTCCCGGAAATCCATCGTTCTGAAATCATCAGGATGCCCGGAATCGTCAGACAGCCTGAAACCGTCATGGCCAGACTTGCCCAAATCATTATCAAAATCGAAAACCCTCGGAAACGGCTTATCCCGACACTTCAATGGACAGGCAAAGGGGTGGTTTCGTTCCCGGGCATGGGGAGTCAGAGGCAGGAAAAATCTGGAATCAGCCGCCGCTGGTGGGATCGGCTACGCGACCCATGAAAAGAATTTGACCATATCGGCGTTCCCGAATCAAAAACAGAAAGGGGTGGTCGGCGCGGAACTGGGGGATGGGCGGTGGGGCCTCTTCGGGAAGGCAGCCAGCCAAAATCAGCATCGCCGTGGCAGCTGCGGCTTCGGTGCCTTTTTCGTTCACCTCCAGGAAGGTTTTTTGAATCACTTCAGAGAGATAGAGCTCCCGGTTGCCGCTCATGCCGGAAAGATCCGCCGGGCCATATCAGATCCGGATCCTCGTCCGGCTTGACCTGAGGGGGATCTCCGGGAAAACGGCTCGACTCCATGGTGCGCTCTCGCTCTCAGGCTCAGAAAGGGGGTGTCTCTGCGATGGGCTGGCCTTGGGCATCCCGGTTTTGGACCATGTCGATAAAGGTCTGTAGAAGATTGGGGTCAAACTGCCCCCGCTCTTTCTCCTCGGTGAGAATACGCAAGGCCTTTTCCCGGGGCATTCCCTTGCGGTAAACCCGATCTCCGGTCATGGCGTCCCAGGTGTCGGCGATGGCAACGATGCGGGCCAGCAAAGGAATCGCCTCTCCACCCAGTTTGTCCGGATAACCTTTGCCGTCCCAACGTTCGTGGTGCCAGGCGGCAATTTCGGCAAACTCCTTAAACCGCTTGAGGGGCTTCATGATGGCGGCGGTATGGTTGGGATGGTGCTGCATGGCCTGGAACTCTTCGTCGGTGAGTCCGCTGGGCTTGTTGAGAATGGCATCGGGCACCCCGATCTTGCCGAGATCGTGCATGAGCGCCCCTTTTCGCAAAAGCTCCAGCTTATCATCGGCCAGACCGATATGACGCCCCAAAGCCACCGAATAGCGGGCCACCCGGGAGGCGTGACCAGCGGTATAGGCATCCTTGGTTTCCAGGGCCTTGATCAGGGAGCGCAACGCCTGTAGATAGGCCTCTTCCTGGGCCTGGATAAGCTGCTGGATGTTTTCGGCCATGTGATCGATGGCCCCCCCCAACCGCCCCACCTCATCCTGGGGCAGATTGGCGCCTACCCGGCTTTTCAGCTCACCTTCACCAATCTGGCGGGTGATCCGGTCAAACTGCCGGACGTGACGGATCAGCAGATGATGGATCATCCACCAGAGAAGAGCGGCCATCAACACCCCGTGGATCACCAACATTTGCAGGGTGCTCTCCTCATATTGGTCGTCCATCTTTTTGATCATGGCAAATGTTTCATCCAGATTAAGCTCCGCCTCGATGCCACCGATCACCCGATCGTCATGGTGCAGAGGAATGAGCACATCCATGGTTCGGGGGTGGCCTGCCCCGCCGGGATCCCCTGGCTTCGACAGCTCCTCAAAGATCATCGGCTCCCCCGTTTGCAGCAACTCCCCATATTTGCCATCCAGGGGTTTGTCCGGGTGGGGGCCGGGTTTGGAGTGGGCCAGCACCCGGCCCGAGCCATCGAAGAGATAGATCTTTTCGATGGAAAAATCATAATTGTCCCGGTGATGGAAGATATGGGGATCCCGAATGATTTTTTCCAATTTTTCCGCCGGAAGTGGTACCGGCAGTCGGCGAATTTCCCGCTCCAATCCCATGAGAAAAACAAGCGCCTGTTTTTGCACCTGATCCCAAATGGCCCCTTCAATCTGCTCTTCAGAGTTGTACATCAAAAGCAGGGTGTTGGCGGTAGAAAGCACCAGGATGACGGCAATGATCTTGATGGTGATGGGGAGGTTGAAAATCGATTTCATAAGGGAATATTCTCTAATAGAGCGGCTGATAAGGGGAAATCCATGATTTTGCCCGGATCAATCCAGAACAGATCCCCCCACCTGGATAGACCCACTATAAATCCTCCTACAAAGATCGCAACCAGAAGGGGCGTAACCGAGTGTCATCGTCTGTTTGACACGCTTCGATCTCCGCAAGAAGCCGCTCTCGATCCTTGGGCAGGGTACCGGCCAGGGCCAGGGCGTTGGAGGCGTGATTGGAGCGAAAGATGATTCGTCTCGGCAGAGTGGTGAGTCCGCTTAAAAGTCTTTTTTGTTCTTCCAGAATAGCGTCATCTTCCTGGACAACAAAGGGGGGATCGAAGCGACTGAGAAACGCCTCCTTGATAGCGGGGGCCAACATCAATTGCAGGGTCGAAAGATAGTGCACCGGGGCCTTTTCCAGCAGGGTGACAGTGTGGTCGATGTGGGGCTGCCAAAGCGTTTGCCCCCCCAACCCCAGCACCACCGTGGCGGAAACCTTAAGCCCTGCTTGGGCCGCTTTCTGCAATCCCTCGATCATGCTCTGTTGGTTTGCTCCCTTGCGGATGATTTTCAGCAAGAGATCATAGCCGCTCTCAATGCCATAATAGAGCAGGGTGAGCTTATTGTTTTTGAGTGTTTCCAGCTCTGAGAGGGATTTCTTGAGCAGATCCCCCGGGGTAGCATAACAAGAGACCCGGGTGAGCTTGGGGAGCCGTTTTTTCAGATGAACCAAAATTTCCAAAAGATGATCCGTGGGCAGGCAGAGGGCGTCGCCGTCGGCTAGAAAGACCCGGTGGGCGTGGGGCCATATCTGGGCGGCTTGATCGATATCGGCGAAGGTCGCTGCCAGGGGTTTGATGGCAAAACGTTTGCTGTGATACATCGAACAAAAGGTACATTGATTGAAACCACAGCCGATGGTGGCCTGAATGATGAGATTGTCCCCTTCCGAGGGGGGGCGGTAGAGGGGATCATCATAATCCGGGAAGGGGGGAAAATCGGCCATGGATCGGATTCAATCTCCAAAAAGCATCAGGGGGACGACTGATTAAGCTGGGAGAGAATGGCCGCCAGCCACCCCTCCTTGAGCCTTTGCAACATGGGGCTTGGGTGGGCATAGAGGCGATCATCCCCCGCCACCGCCACGCCGACGGTGGTAAATCCTTTGAGGGCGGCCAAACAGGGCTCCACCAAAGGCAAAAGCCCCTTATCCCGCCCCCACCCCACCAAAACCGGCGTTTGGCCCGGCGCTCCCAAAAGCTCCTCACGCTCTTTTTTTCGGGAGACGGAAAAAAGCGTATGGGCTCCCCCTCCCCGCACCTGGGAAAGCTGGCTTACCGTGCGGATCAAGATCGGACTCTTGGGCTCCCTCAAGTCCGATAGATTCAACACCCGGGCGTGTTGATACCCCTTGGCCGCCATCAACCGCATCACCTGATACTGGGTGTTGTCCGGACGGGTGGGGGTCAATTCCATCTCCACACCGATCTGACTGGGGGAGCGCACCCGCCGGGGTTGATAATCCCGATCCAGGGGGCGGGAGGAGCCGGGATTCATCATGATCACCAGAAGATCCGGGGCCAGGGTCATGATGCGGTTCGGCTCCTGGGGGGTACGCTCGTGGGCGATCAACTCCAGCACCGAACGACAGTGGTAGAGAACCCCCCCCAGGGTCATCTCATAAAAATGGCCGTAAACCCCGAAGCGCAGCTTCAGGTCAGCGGCTTTAAGTGCAATGGGATTGGTCATCCCCATATGCTGGCGATCTGCAAGGGCCGGGGCAAGGGATGCCAACAAATGATCCAAACGGTGATAGAATCATCTGGTGTCGGATGACCAGAATGATGTCAGCATGGGAGGGAAAGAGACCGTGATACCCATCATCTCCGGTGAGTTTCGCCTGAATGGCCAGAAAGATCAAAGCGCCTGGCGTCATCTCCTGATGGTCCTGCTGCCGGGGCTTGTTTTGATCCTGGCTCTGGGGGAGCGGCTGCCTGTTGCTCCGGGCATGGCCCTGGGGGGAGTCGCTGGGATCTATGTGATCATGCGGGTACGAGCCATCCGCCAGCGACAATTCCACTGTGGGGCGTGTGGTGAGGGGATGCCGGATAACAGAGAAGGCTATTGCACTCCCTGTGAACGCTACAATGTGGTAGGCACGCTACCCTTCAAATCGGTGTTGGATCATCGGGAGTGGCAGGTCATCCAGCGTCTCTTCACCGCCAGCATGGTTCTCCTGGTGGTTGGCTCCACGGGGTTGCTGGCCTGGGCGGGCTGGGGCTATCTGCCCAAACAGTTCAATCCTGGCGATTCCCCCCCAGCCACCCTGCAAATCCTGGTGGAAAATCAGGAAAACAAACGGGTCATCAAACCCTGGCTGCTGGCAAAAGATTTTACCCAAAGATCGGTGTGGCATTTTTATGCCCAACCGGGGTCGGGAGAGACCACCAGCGAGGGGATAGGCGAAGGACGTTGGTGGATCAAGCAGGAGAGCAACGGCTCTGTGCATGTGCGGGTGGAGCTGACCACCCATCGACTGGATGCCCCGGGTTATCATGAAAGTGAATATCGGCTGACCGGGGATCACCTCGAACCCCTCTATCACAACACCGATGCGGGCATTCCAGCCCTGGTGATGACCCTCCTGACGGTGGGCATGCTCTGGGGAGGACCGATCTTTATTCTCACCGGAATCACCATCTGGCTCTATCGATTTTTCCGGCGCTGGGGACAAAAGGGATAGCCAGTCGGAAGGCATTCAGCACACCTCCCCCTCACCAGCAACACCCCAGGGGAATACATCTTGCCTTGGCGGCTGGTTCAGCCTGACATCCGTGGCTATGGAGCCTGGGAACCTGAGGCACTCAAAGGCACCAGCGCCTTGGTGGGTTCCGGTTCATTTGGGTTGGTGGTTTCGGTGTCGTCAGATAGCTTGAACCGCTCGGGAATGATGGGCAGATCCCCAAAATAGAACACTCCGGTCGCGGCCAAAATCACGGCAACGATGAGGGGAAATGCCACAGAGCGATCCTCCCCTTGATCCGGGGTGACGGATTGCGGGTGGTCAGGGGAGGATGGGTTGTCTGGGGGGGTGGATTGGCTACCCTTGGCAACCGGGGCTTGGCTGATTCTGCCCCGGGAGCCGGATTGCTGGTAATCCTTGAAGGCGTAGGGTTTGGTTTTTCGGAGTTTTTGTTCAAACTGCGACACCGCCGCCTTGGCTTGGGCCAGCCCCTGCCCGGTGGCTTGCCGGAAGATCCGGATGGCGATTATTTCACTCCCCTCCAGCAGAGCCTTTTCTATTTCGTAGCGTGGTTTGAGTCCAAGCTTTTCCATCTGGTCCATTCAGCTACCCCCCATTTGTCAAATTCCCCCCCATTTGACCACATCACCACCCAAGCCCCCAGGCTCAATCGCCATCACCGCCATCATCGCCATCATCAAAACCACCCCCCCAATCCTCCTCGTCACCGTTATCCCAATCCCCGTCAGGCCTTCCCCTCTTCACCTCATCATCGTTATCCCCATCCCCCGAAAACGCCCCTCCCCCAACCGCCATACCCATCCCTACGCCGCCCATCTCCATCAGGTGGTCGCTGTCGTCGCGGTGGTCATGGTCGTGATCCCGTTCCCGGTTGCGGTTGCGGGGATGGTGACGCCGGGCTTTGCGGCGTTGGGAGCGTTTGGCCGAAAAAAAAGTCGCTACAAAAAAGAAAATCGCCCCAAAGAAAAAAAAGTTTCGGCCCGATTCGCTCTCCAGGACAAAATGTTGATAGAGAGAGACCCCCCAAAGCACCAGGATGATCATATAGTTGGAAAAACGACTCGGCTTTTTGGCCACGGTCACCACACCTCCCCCATCTGGTTTACTCCCCTGATCGCATCTTATGGGAAGCTGGACACACCCGCTTTCAACCATACTGTGAGCCTGATTCTCTTGTCCAACGAACTCTCCAGCGCTCCTGTAGAAACAGTCGGGGGGATTGTCTGGATGGTGGATGACGGGATAGAGTGGCTGCAAAAAGAACCAGGTGACGATTCATCCAGCTGAACGGGGGCGAAAATTTCATGGCACGATTTGGCAAAAGGGGGTGGGGCTGGCTGCTGGTATTATTGATCGGCCTGGGTGGTTGTGACGATGTTCAACAGGGCACGGCTCTGAAGGAGGATGCAGTGATTTTGGCATTTGGCGACAGCCTGACATACGGCACCGGTGCGGGGTCCGGGGAGAGCTATCCGGAGATATTGAGCGGACTCATCAAACGCCGGGTGGTCTCTTCCGGCATTCCCGGTGAAGAGTCTTGGGAAGGACTCGCCCGGCTGCCGGGGGTGTTGAGCCGCCATGATCCGAAGCTGCTCATTCTCTGTCACGGGGCCAACGATATCCTCCAAGGACGCCCATGGGAGGAGATCACCGAAAACCTCAACGCCATGATCCAACTCGCCCAGGAGCAAGGGATTCAGGTCGTTCTCCTGGGTGTCCCCTCCTTCGGCATTCCCCTCTCCACAGCCCCCTTCTATGCCCAGGTGGCCGAAGGGTTTCAAATCCCCCTGGAAAAAGAGGCCTTCGTCGATATTTTGCTCGACCCCTCCATGAAAACCGACTGGGTCCACCCCAACGCCAAAGGCTATCGGGCCTTGGCTAGGGCGGTGGCCAAGCTCTTACGCCGTCATGGTCTGATTGTTTGAACTCGAAGGTGGAGAGAGCGGGCCGACAAATCGACTGAGCCCTTATAGATCGGCCTCTTCCCGGGCCTGGTCCGGGGTGTTGGCCCCAGCCATGGCGGCCTGGGTGGCTTTTTGGAGTTGAACCATCTTGAGGAAGGAGCGATTCATGTGGGACAAGCGCCCCAGCAGGATCTTGATGGTCTGGAGTTGAATCTTCACCTTGAGGTCGGGATCCAGACTCTGATAGGTCTCGTCCGGTAGTTGAAAAAGCACCACCGGCTCCCGAGCGATCACATCGGTGGTGCGGGTTTGGTGGGTAAAGAGGGCCACCTCACCAAACACCGCCCCCGGAGTCAACTCCGCCAGAGGCGAGGAAGGGGCACTGGCCTTGGCGACTTCCGCCTTGCCGCTGATGAGCACATAGAGGGTACGGTCGGTATTGCCCTCATGGATAATGTGGGTATCCGCCACAAACTCCTTCATCAGGCTGCCAGCGCAGATCTGATCCTTTTCCTCTTCGGTGAACTCCTCAAAAAAATCAATTTCACCCAAGAGTTCCTTCATCTCAGCCATCGATCTTACTCCCCCCCCGATCCCTCCGGGCTTTTTTTGCCACCACCTCGGCCCATTTGAACGAGCCGAGCCAAAATCAATCCAAAAAAGAGGGTACCCTCCTGCCCGCTGAATCGCCACCCCAGATGTGTCTGACACTGTCGACACAGGGAAATTTGCCAGAGCGTTCCCCTGAACCACGAAAATTCCCCCGAAAGCTCGCCCACATTCACACAACCCGGGGCGCGGGCAAAACAGCCGATGCGAAACACCACGCCGTGGGGATTGAAAAAGGTGTGTTGATGCTTCCCATCCTTTTCGATCCGCTCTTTGAGGGTGGTGATGGGCTGGAGGCAATCGCGGCAACAGAGGGCTTCCTCCTCCTTGTGCACCTCCTCCTGATCAGGCTCTTCTTGATGGTTCGGATGGCTGGGATCACTCCCTCCGATGCGGCGAAGCTGTACACTCTGGGCTTGGGATAAGCGCGACGGGTGGCGGGAGTGGATGGCGCTGGATATAGTAGCTCGGGCGGCAAACAGCGGTGGCCGGGCATCTGGTTTGCCGATACGCCAACCATCCCTCACCCCAGCCAACCGGTCAGAGCGGGGCATGAACGAACAACACCCTGATAGCCAATCCCCTTTGAGCCCCCAGGAAAAAAAGGCGTGGGAAGGCCCTTTTCCACCCGGCCCCCATCTTTTTGACTGGCTCTCCTCGGCGCTCTTCATCGGCCTTGCTGTGGTGATCCTGATGACATTCATGGATTACGGCCTCAGTTGGGACGAACCGGAGCAGGTGCGCTATGGCAAGCTGATCCTGGATTTTTTCAGCTCCGGCTTCTCAGACCGGGGGGCGATTGAGGTGTGGCCAAACCTGAGCCTGCGGGGGGGGCTGTTTGATACCCCAGTGCAGTTTCTGGCAAGCCTCTCCTCCTGGGGGGATTTTGGCGTCCGCCGCCTGGCCATTCCCCTGACGGGTTTCGTGGGCATCGTCGGCTGCTGGCGGATGGCCCGGCTGGTGGGGGGGGCACAGGCGGCTTTTTGGGCGGCGCTGTTTTTAATCCTCACCCCCTCCTATTATGGCCACATGTTCATCAACTCCAGCGACATCCCCTATGCCGCTGCCATGATCTGGGCCTTATACTATCTCAGCCGCCTGTTGGCCGCCCTACCCCACATCCCCACCCACCTCTCAGTCAAGTTTGGCCTCACCCTGGGAGCCGCCCTCGGAGTAAGAATCGGCGGGGTGCTGGTGATCGGCTATAGTGGCCTGCTGGGGCTTTTTTACCTGGGCCGCTGGCTCCAAAACCGCCTCCCCCGCCGGGAAATCATCAAACGTACCCGGCATCTCGCCCTTCATCTATTGCTGAGTTTCACCATCGCCTATCTGGTGATGATCGCCTTTTGGCCCAAGGCCCTCCTCGATCCCCTCCGGGTGCCCCTGGAGACCATTCTCTTCATGTCCCGCTTTCCCTGGCCTGGAGATGTGCTGTTCAACGGTCGGTTTACCCCCTCCGGGGAACTCCCCTGGAACTATCTGCCCCTCTATTTCAGCATAAAGTTGCCGGAATGCCTCCTCTTTTTTCTGGGCTTGGCGATTCCCATCTCCTGGGGCCGGATTCAACAGGCGCGTCTGACGGGCTCAGGGGAGCACATTCTGGCCTTTTCCCTCCTCTGGATGGCTATCACCATCCCCCTGGCCTATGTGCTCATCGCCCGCCCGGTGCTCTACGACGGCCTGCGCCATTTTATCTTCCTCATGCCCCCCATGGCGGTGCTGGCCGGAGTGGCGGTGACCGCCAGCCTGGCTCGGTTGCGTAAGCGAAGTCAGCGGGCGGGGATCTGGGGAGTGATCCTGCTGGTGATCGCCCTGGCCTCCCTGACCCGGGTGATGGTGGGGCTGCACCCTTATCAATATGTCTATTTCAATACGTTGGTGGGGGGCGTTCAAGGAGCTTCCGGACGGTTTGAACGGGACTATTGGGCCACGGCTTATCGGGAGGCGGTCATCAAGATGGCGGAACATGCCCGGGAGGAAGCGCGGGTGAGGGGCATCGACTTTGAAAACCACACCTATCGGGTGACGGTGTGTGGCCCGTTGATTTCGGCGTCTCACTTTCTGCCGGAAAATTTTATTTCCGAGCCCAGGCTCAACCATTCGGACTATTTTCTGGGCTTTACCCGCTGGAACTGCAACCGCCCCGGCTCCGGCCAGATTGCCACAGCAGTCACCCGGGAAGGGGCGATTTTGGCGGTGATCAAAAAAATCCCCCAGCGGGCGCTTCAAGATCATGTCGGGAGTACAACCGGAGATCAATCCACCATCACCTCCCTGGATCACCCCCCCCCCCCCCCCGCACATTGACCCCCCAGCGATAGAGAGCATACAGGCTCCAGAGCTTTTTGCCGTGATCCCTCTTTCCCGCCTGATGATCCCGCCACAACCCCTCAATCACCTCCCCATGGAACCAGCTCCGGAAGGGGCTCCCCGGATCAAACAGCACCTCAGCCACCCGCTCCCGAAAAAGCCCCCGCAAGAGCGCTGAAACAGGTAAGGCAAAGCCGTGCTTGGAGCGGTGGACAATCTCTTTTGGCAGATGCTTCAAGGCCATTTTTTTCAGCAACACCTTGGTCTGCATGCCCTGCAATTTATCCCCGCCCCCCAGGCGCAACACATACTCCGAAAAATCCCGCCCCAGATAGGGAGAGCGCACCTCCAGGCTGTGAGACATGGCCGCCCGATCCACTTTGGTGAGAATATCCTCTGGCAGATAAGTCACGCTGAAGAGATAGAGCAGCCGGGAGAGCCGATCCGAATTGTCTCCCACAGCCAACAATCGATCCAACGCCTCCCCCACCCCGCCATCTGCCGCCACCGAAAAAACCTCCCGCCGCCAGAGCGGTTTTTGTGTGGATGGCCCAAAGGGGGAGAGCCAGTAAAAAGGCTGATGATCCACCCCATACCCCCAGCCGTGGGAGAGTTGGCCCAAGCGAAAGCGAAAGCCCATGTAGCCGTCCGAGGGGGGTATGCGGTCCAAAAGCTTGCGCAATGCCACGCCACTCCTCTGGGGAAACCGCTGCATCCATCCAGCAAAGCGACTCACGGGAAAGTTGGGATAACCGGCAAAAAGCTCATCCGCCCCATCCCCCCCCAAAGCCACCGTCACTCTGGATTTGGCATGGCGGCAAAGCAACCAGGTAGGCAAAAAGGAAGCATCGGCAAAAGGCGCATCCAACCCCTGGGAAAACCCCTCCAGCGCCTGCAATAGATCTCCCTCCTCCGGCGCCATCACCTCATGAGCCAACCCCAAGTGTTGCGCCACCCTACGAGCTGGCCCCGATTCATCAAATCGCTCCCCGGGCATCTGCACAGTAAAGGCCGATACCGAGCGGGTTTCCCGGGCAGTGAAGGCGGCAATCAGGGAAGAATCCACCCCCCCGGAGAGAAACACCCCCACCGGCACATCGGCAATCAGACGCTCCCGCACCGATTGGGCCAGCCGCACCTCCAACGCCTCCATCCGCCCCCCCTCGGAGCCATCCGAAACCACATCCCCCCCCCCAGGCTTGGGTCGCCACCAGGTGCTGCATTTCACCTCGCCATCGTGAAAGGTCAAAAGCGTTCCGGGAGGCAATTTTTTGATCCCACCCAATCCAGTTCCCTCCCCGGGGAGATATTCCATCGCCAAAAAGAGCGCCACTGCTTCCTGGTCGAAATCGCTCCCGGCGAGCAGAGGATGGCGCAGCAGGGATTTTATTTCGGAAGCAAACAGCAGCACCCCCTCCCTGAGCGCATAAAAGAGGGGCTTTTCCCCAAATCGATCCCGAGCCAGATAGAGGGGGCCGTTATGTTCGGCACGAAAGGCAAAGGCAAACATGCCGTCGATGGTTTGGAGGGTGTTGTGTACTCCATTTCCCTTGAGAAGCTGAAAAAGCACTTCGGTATCGGATTGATCCTGAAGAACGATCCCCTGCTCCCGGAGGGTTTTGGCCTGGGCTTGATAGCCGTAGATCTCGCCGTTATAAACCAGCGCCGCGCCACTCCCCTCATCCACCCGGGGTTGCCGCCCACCCCGGGGATCGATCACCATCAGGCGCACCTGACCCAGGGCCAAGTTTTCATCCCGCCACACCCCCTCGCCATCCGGCCCCCGATGGCGGATGGGTTGGAGCATTTTTGTCAGCCGCTCCCGGGTTTCATCCGCCCCCCCGGGAGCCGAAAATCCCACAATCCCGCACATACCCTCAGCCTCACTTTTTTCCCGGAAGCCCCACCACCCGGATGGGAGCCCCCTTCACATTCCAAACCCCTTCCGGCCATCCGGTTTACCCCACCCCAGGGGAACGGTATCATGGGTCAGCTTAAACCGCCTCCTGGAAAGGCCCCCCATGGATTTTTCGGTATTGGTTCCCATCCACAACGAAGAGGCCACCATCGCCCCCCTCTATGGCGAAATCATGCCGGTGATGGAAGCCCTGGGGGGAGAATTCGAGCTGATTTTGGTAAATGACGGCAGTCTTGACCAAAGCCCCGAAAAGCTCGACCAGCTTGCACTCTCCGACCCCCGGGTCAAGGTGATTCATTTTCGCCGCAACCACGGCCAGACCGCCGCCCTTATGGCCGCCATCGATCATGCCCGGGGGGAGATATTGATTCCCATGGATGGGGATTTGCAAAACGATGCCCGGGACATCCCCCGCCTGATCCAAAAGCTGGCAGAGGGGTATGACGTGGTTTCGGGCTGGCGCAAGGAGCGGCAGGATGGCCTGATCAAGCGTCGCCTGCCTTCACGCCTGGCCAACCGCCTGATCTCGAAGATTTCCGGGGTGACTCTCCACGACTATGGCTGCACCTTGAAGGCCTATCGCCGGGGGGTATTGGAAAATGTCCGGCTTTATGGCGAGATGCACCGTTTCATTCCCCTCTATGCCGCTTGGGAGGGGGCAAAAATCACCGAAATACCGGTCAACCACCGCCCCCGCCGCTCGGGGCACTCCAACTATGGCATGGATCGGGTTTTAAGGGTGATCCTCGATCTAATCCTCATCCGCTTTATGGAGAGCGCTTTTGACCGACCCATGCAGTTTTTCGGCAAGCTGGGGTTTGCGAGTTTGGGGCTGTCATTTTTGGCAGGGGTCTGGGCATTGATTCTGAAATGGTTCGGCACCTCATTCATCCTGACCCCGCTCCCCTTGCTGACGGTATTTCTGGCGCTCTCGGGGGTGCTGTTCGTGCTGTTGGGGTTGATTGCGGAGTTGCAGATGCGAATCTATTTCGAAAGCCAGGGCAAACGCGCCTACGCCATCCGGGAAATGAAAAATCTGAACCCCGAAGAGACGCCCCCAAAAACCGGATAGAAGCTCGGGGTTAGGCTACCTGCGCCCAAACATTTTTTCCAAGTCGTTTTTGCTGAGGGTTACGTAGGTGGGGCGACCGTGGCTGCATTGGCCGGAGCGGGGGGTGGATTCGATCTGTCTGAGGAGGGCGTTCATCTCCTCCACGTTGAGCTTGCGGCCGCTCCGGACTGAGCCGTGGCAGGCCATGCGGGCGATGATTTCGTCGCGTTTTTCCTTGAGCGCCGATTCCCCGCCATATTTTTCCAGCTCCTCCACCAAATCCAGCACCAACCCCCTCGCCTCGGATGTCGCCAACGGAGCCGGAAGCTCTCTCACCGCAAAGGCGTTCGGGCCGAAAGACTCCACCACCACCCCGAGGTTTTTCAGCGGATCCAGCTGGGCTTCCACCTGGGAGGCCTCCTTGGGAGACAACTCCAACACCTCCGGAATCAACAACAGCTGCCCCTGCACCCCCTCCCGATCAAAAGAGGCCTTCAACCCCTCCATCACAATCCGCTCATGGGCGGCATGTTGATCCACCAACACCACCCCCTCCCGGGTTTGGGCCAAAATATAGGTGTCGTGAATCTGCGCCAAAGCCCTGCCCAGCGGCCCCTCCACCACCTGCTCCAGAGGCGGCTCCTGGCAAGCCTCGGTGGGGGCATCCGATCCGCCGTCCAACCCGGCAGAGCCCCCGTCCGGCAAGACCGGCTCCCGCAGATCCAAACGGTGCTGAAGGGGAGCGCTGCTTTCGGAAATCCGATACTGGCTCTTACCGGTATAACCGGAGCCGTACACTCCACTTCGCAGACCCGAATCCCGGGGACGGGGAGAGGATCGATCCCACTCCACCGGCTGGGAGGCGGCTGGGGGGAGGTTGGCAATAATCTCTTCGCCTGGATCAGCCAGGGGATCGTCGTGGTCGTTTTTGGGAAAAGGAGGGGCTGGCGGGGGAGCCTTTTCAACCGGGGCACCCACCCCCGGATCAGCTGGATCCCAACCCGGCATGGTCTCCCCAGCCACAGGGGGTGGCGTCTCGATAAATTCACTCCCCAAAGAAGCCAGCGCCTGACTCAAGGTGCGGCGGATGGTGGAGTGGATAAAATTTTGCTGGCTAAAACGCACCTCCCGCTTGGCCGGGTGAACGTTGACATCCACCTGATCCGCTGGAAGATCGATAAACAGCGCCACCACCGGATAGCGATCCCTGGGCATCACCTGGCGATAGCTCTCCCGCACCGCATGGTTGACGGTCTGATCCTTGATCCAGCGGCCATTGACGAACAGGTGCATGCCGGAGCCATTTTTGCGGTGGAGGTTGGGCAGCCCAATCCAGCCCCGAATCGTCACCTGCTCCTGAACCCCATTCACCTCCAGGCAGTTGTCGGCAAAATCCCCCCCCAGCACCGTCGCAAGCCTTTGGGCCAGGTGATTGTCGCTCCCTCCCCCCCGCACATTCACCACCTCCCGCTCATCCACATAGAGCCGAAACGCCACCTCCGGACGACTGAGCACCATGTGATGCACCAGGTCCGATACATGGTTGGTTTCGGTGCGATCCGCCCGCATGAATTTCAGGCGGGCCGGGGTGTTGAAAAAGAGATTGCGAATGGTAATGCGGGTGCCCACCGGCATCACCACCCGCTCTTCACTGATCTCCTTGCCCCCCTTCAGGCTCAAGCGCACCCCGTCGGGCTCCTCGGCAATGCGGCTCTCCAGCTCCATGTGGGCGATGGAAGCGATGGCGGGCAGCGCCTCCCCCCGAAAGCCCAAAGTGGAAATATTAAAAAGATCCTCCGCCGTGGCAATCTTGGAGGTGGCGTGGCGGGTGAGGGAGAGTCGGGCTTGCTCGGCATTCATGCCGCAGCCATCGTCGCTGATGCGGATCAATCGCTTCCCCCCCCGCTCGATGCGGATTTCAACACTCCCCGCCCCCGCATCCAGGCTGTTTTCCAACAGCTCCTTCACCACCGAAGCAGGCCGCTCCACCACCTCCCCGGCGGCAATTTTGTTGGCCAGAGCGTCGGGCAGCACCCGGATTTCCCGTTTGGTGGCCGAGGTTGGCGGGGCTTGGTTCATGGGAGCATCTCCAGGATGTTTGATAAGGAACCGTTCATGAAGGGGAAGGCTCCTGCTTCCGGGGATAGGGACAGCTGGTGATGGGGCATCCGCTACAGAGGGGTTTGGCCCGGCAGTGCTCCTTACCGAGACGCACGATCAAGGCGTGAAATTCGTTCAGCATCCCCACATCCACCGGAAATCGCTCCTCCACCCACCCTCGTAGAATCTCATAAGGGGCCTCTGCCTGCTCCACCCACCCCAAGCGGCCAAATATCCGCCGGGTATAGGCATCCACCAAAAAAAGAGGCCGCCCGGCAGCATACAGCAAAATCGAATCAGCGGTTTCCGGACCCACCCCATAAACCCCGAGCAACTCCTCCCGCAAGGCCCCGGTCTCCACTCTGAAAAGCCGGGAGAGATCATCCCCATAGCCTGCCAAAAACCCACACAGCGCCTTTAAGCGTTTGGTCTTCAAACGAAAATAGCCCGCAGACCGGATCAATTCCCAAAGAACCTCCTCCGGCAGATCCCGAATGGCCTCCGGGGAAAGATATCCGGCTCTCTCCAGCTGCGCCACTCCCCGGGAAGCCCCGGTCCAGGCGGTATTCTGCACCAAAATCGCCCCGACCATCATCTCGAAGGGGGATTTGGCCGGCCACCAGTTTTGGGGGCCATAAGCCGTCAGCAAAGGGGTGTAGAGCCTCTCCAGCAACGCGGCATCGTCCCGAAGAGCGACCACTGGATTATTCAAAAATATAGTGCTTGCGAACCGGCTGGATAATCTCCCAGGTGCAGGACATCCCGGCAGGAAAGGTGACCAGATCCCCCTGGCCCATCTTCACCGGCTCTCCCCCATCCGGAGTTACCACCACCTCCCCTTCCAAAAAAAAGCACGTTTCCTTCGCATCATAGCTCCAGGGAAAGGTGGAGGCCTCTTTGCTCCAGATGGACCAGCTCTCAACCCCTTGCTCCTCCAGCTCTTTCGGATCCGGATTGCGTATCAATGTGATCCCACTCATCTTCACTCACCTCCACACATCAACGGTGATTGGTAAAAAAATCGACTATAAGGCAACTGATTATGGCAGGCTCGGCGGGTGGGGCCAACGGATGGGAACAAACTTGGGGATCAGCCCCTGAAAATCACTCCGGGGAGAGAATAATGGAGTCCAAAATTTTCCGGCCCAGGGTGTGATCATCTGCTGTGGTCTGATTAACCACCAGCACATCCCACATGCTCCCTTCCCAAACCATCATCATCCCATCCACCGCTGCGGATTTCAGCACCTCCCGGCGCTTGTTTTCGGAGCGGATGCGACCGGAAAAAACCATTTTTTTCACCCCACCCTCCTCCCGCTCCCCTTGTTTCAAATCGATAATGGTGTGCGCCCCGCCTCCCACGAAGCGGCGCAAAAACAGCTTGGTCTCTTTAAAGTTTTTCGAAAAATCATACGACCAGGTGGTCGTTACCGCCGACATACCGGCTGAAACCGTGGTCTGTCGGGTTTTCATATGCCCATAGGAAACATACACCTTCACCGGCTTGAATTCACTCTCCAGATAATCCTCATCCAACGTAGGCGCCATCATGCCGGGAGTGGATGCGGACCGTAGCGCCTGGGCATAGGGAGAGAGCTTGGTTTGGACCATCCGGCCCGGCACTTTCAGCTTGAGATGATCATCTGGGGAAAACCACTGCAAGGGGGGAATTTTAATCTGTTTTTTTCGGGGAGAGGTGCTTTCGTTTTCAACTTCCTGGTGCAGGCTTCGCAACACATCTTTATAGTAGGGATATCCCCCAGCCAAAATCGCCACCACCACTATCGGCCAGATCGAAACGTTGGAACCCTTGGAACTCTTGGCTGCCCGCCCTCCCCGGGAAGGAAGCTCGGAGCCAACGCCAGCCCCTATCCCCTCCTCCCGGGGAGGGCGATATTTTTTGTAGATGATCCCGCACCTGGGACACTCCAGCGGGGAAACCAACTCATTGGCTGTTCGTTCATAATCACACTTGGGACACACCGTTGCCATCGCCATTCCCCCCTTGAAAAAAGCGTTTCAACCGGACGTTCCTTTGGCTGATGTGTAACTTCCACACTCTCCCACCAAACGGATCCTGGCATGACAGCCGCCAAACCACCCCCCTGCCAGCTCAGGCAGCCAGCGCCCCGGCACAGGAAGAGCCGCTACCGGCGGTGCAGGCGAAGCAGTGGTTGCCGGTGATAATCTGGCGGTGGCGGAGTTCCTTGGGATCGGTCGAAGCCAGCTCCCCCCCTTTATCGAGGGCCATGGGCAAGCCCAAAGCCAGATTGAAGTCGCAATCGTAGAGCCCCCCATCCCAGGCAATGCTGATCTGCCGACGGCACATGAGCCCATCCAGGGTATCGGGGTTGAAGGCCTGCTCCAGAAGCGCCCAATAGTCCGCCTCCTCCCGCCGTTTGCGCAGCTGGGCCAAAAATCGACCGATGGGCATGTTGGCAATGGTGAGAAGCCGGGTAAAAGAGAGGCCGAAACGATCTTGCATCTCCCGCCGATAGTCTGCTTCCAGGGTGGCCTGGCTGGGGGGCAGGGAAGGTCCACCGGGGTTGTAGACCAGATTCAGGGGCAGACTCGGATCCACCCCATAACCCAGGGTGTTGAGCAGACGAATCGCTGCCACCGATTGCTGATAACTCCCCTCACCCCGCTGGGCCTCGACGTTTTCTTCCAGGTAGCAGGGTAGAGAAGCCACCAACCCCACCCCCTGATCCCGCAGGAATTCTGCCATGCCGCCAAGCTCAGGCTCCAGCAGGACTGTCAGATTGGTGCGTACCTGCACCCGGATGTGACGCTCGGTGAGAGCGGTGATCAATTTTTTAAAGTGGGGGTTCAGCTCAGGGGCTCCCCCGGTGATATCCACTTCCCGGCAGTCGAGCTTTTCGGCCAGAGCCAAAACCCGCTCCATGGTCGCCCAGCTCATCGCCTCCCGGCGTCTTGGGGAAGCCGCCACGTGACAGTGGCGGCACTCCAGGTTGCAACGCAGGCCCACGTTGACCTGAATCGTCGAAACCCCACACCCCGGCAGCGCCGCCTCACCGGAATATTTTTCCACCGTTTGCAAAAAATCGTTCAAAACAGCCTTCTCCCTCACACCACACACCCTATCCATGACATGCAATAGAGCCCACCCTCACCCCCGGCTCATCGGGCTACCAAACCACGGATCTCAACTCGCTATTTTCTCCGGAAAACAACCAAAAAGCCAGTGACCTTCATGGCTTGGATCCCCTCCCACCCCCCATCAATACACCGACCAACCCCGGCACACACACAAAAACGCCGTCTGGCGATCCATCACCAAACGGCGTTTTTTTAAATCAAAACCTCATCCACCTGAAGCTTTTTCAGCTTGAAGGCAGACCGGGTGGTGACCGAAAAACCGTCAACTCAGTTGGCCGCCGGCTCACACTTGCAGATCGATTTGCGCAGATAGCTGACGACGTTTTTGATCTCCTGGTCGCTCAACTGCCCTTCGAAGGGGGTCATGTTTTCGGTCAAACCCACCGAAGCGCCGCCTTTTTTGATCACCTGGAAAAGATGGGCATCGGTTTTGGAGGACATGAAAGCCACATCGGTCAGGTCCCGGGGCTTGACCCCCAGGGATTCCGACAGCATACCGTCCCCTTTGCCTTCAAAACCGTGGCAGGGCATGCAGTAGCTCTGGAAGGTGCCCTCACCGGAAAACATCCCCCCTGACCAGGCGGCCTGGCTGGTGGGGTCGGGCTCGGCCAAAACGGGTGAGGCCATGAAAACAGCCCCGACAACACCCAATCCGGCAATCAAAGAAAGCGATAGGCGATTCATGGTTTACATCTCCTCAAACGGTTGACCATCGTCAACAGGTATCTAGAAGGGAATATCGTCGTCAAAGTTGGGGCCCTGGTTAAAATCGGGCTGGCTTTGGGGGGCACTGTTCTGCTGGGCCGGGGCCTGCTGCTGGGGAGCCGGGGCCTGCTGCTGGGGAGCCGAGGCCTGCTGTTTAGGGGCCGGAGCTTGCTGCTGGTAGGATTGCCCACCGCCTCCGCCGCCATAACCCGCTCCCTGACCACCCCCCTCAGAGCGTCCACCCAGCATGATCATCTGCCCGTCATAAGGGTTGAGCACTACCTCGGTGGTGTAACGATCCTGACCCTGCTGGTCGGTCCATTTTCGGGTTTGCAGCTTGCCTTCGATGTAAATTTTGCTGCCCTTGCGCAAATATTGCTGGATAATCTCAGCCAATTTGCCAAAAACCACCACCCGGTGCCATTCGGTCCGCTCCTGACGTTGCCCCTGTTTATCATTCCAGGAATCGGAGGTTGCCAAGCTGAGATTGGCTATAGGCCTGCCATCCTGGGTAAAACGGATCTCCGGGTCAGACCCCAGGTTGCCGATCAGTTGCACCCTGTTTAACGATCTGGACATCTTTCCGACTCCCTAACTGAAAAAAAACGTTCCGCAAACGCCACGAAATCCTTAAATTAAGGCGATACGATAAGGAGAAATGAAAATTGGCGCAACCGCCCCCATCAACTTTTGGCAAAACCTTATGAGTTGGAAAAACCATTGAGCCTTCTGCCGCGTTTTCCAAGGATCCTGTTTTCCCGTTTCCCCCTGCCCACCTCGGGGATGATCATTGGGGCTTTTTTCCTGCTGCTCCTGCTGCCAGGATCGTTATGGGCCGAAAACCCCTCAGGGAACGAACTGGTCGGGGAGGATGGTCTCATCTCCATGACCATCACCGCAGTCCAAGGCCCCAGTGTCAGCTATGTGGGCTCCATGGAATCGATGGCCCGTAAGATTGAACAGGCCAGCGGTGGCCGGATCAAGGTTGAAATTTCCAACCGGGGCCGCTCCGGCTCTGAAGCCGAAACCCTCAAAGCCCAGATCAAAGGCCGCCTGGAAGGGGGCTTCACCTCCGCCACGGTGCTGGCCAACTCCCTGCCCGGCTATCGCCTGCTCACCTTGCCCTATCTGTTTAACGACTATAGCCAGGTAAGCCATTTTATCGAATCCCCCATCGATCAATCCCTGCGTCAGACCGCCCAGGATAAACAGCTGATAGTGCTGGGCTACGCCTCCTATGGCTTTTATGGTCTGTTGGATTTTGGCTCTGAAGAGCGCCGCAACCCCACCCCGACAAATTCCCATGGTGCCGGGTCAGGAACGTCAACCTCCCCCTCTGCAAACTTTGACAGCTTCCCGGAAAATCGCCTCCCCGGGGTGGAAGCCTTTAAAAAGATGGCTGTGCGTGTGCCCCTGGACAACTGGATCACCTCCCTCCATAAAGCCTTTGGCATGCGTACTCTGGTGATCCCTGTAGAAGAGGCCGGGGTAGCCATGGAGTCGGGATGGCTGGAAGGGGTGGTGGGTACGCCTGAAGTCTTGGCCCGCTCAGTGCTCTCCAAGCGCGCCAAATTTTTTTATCACACCCGCCACCTCCACGGCTGGAGCGTTTTTACCGTCAGTCGCCGCTGGTTTGACAAGTTGCCTGATGACCTGCAAAAAATCCTCTCCCGGGTGGTATCGGAAGAGACCCGCCAGATGATCGACAAGGCTGCGGCGAAAGAAAAGAAAATTTTGACGGAATGGTCGAACAATTGGCCCCAGGTGCTGGATACGGATCGGGAATCGTTCGTGGCGGCCTTGACCCCTCTCGCCAAAAAAGCCGCCTGGCAGGTGGAGAAAAGTTTGGGCGATCCCTGGAAAATCAGAAAGCTGTGGAAACACAGGGCCTATCCCCCATCTCCAGAGGAAAACACACTCCCGGCCAGCTCATCCCGATAGCCCATACCCACCCAGCCCAGGCTGGCGATATAGTGGTGTTTGGACGACAGATAAACTGGAACGATTCTTGAATTGGATTTCACCCATTACCGATAGAAGGCTCCCTATCCTTGAACCCACTGGCTGAATTCGCCCCCCACGCTATCGTGGTTATCGCCTACCTGCTGGGATCCATTCCCTTTGGTCTGGTTTTGGCGCGACTGGTGGGCGGGGTAGACATCCGCAACCAGGGCAGCGGCAACATCGGTGCGACCAATGTCCTGCGTAGTGTGGGCAAAAAAATCGGTGCCCTGGCCCTGATACTGGATATGATCAAGGGAACCATCCCGGTGGTGGTGGCCCTTTTTCTGTTTGAACCACCATCGATCATCCCTGCGCTGACGGGGCTGGCCGCCTTTTTGGGACACCTTTTTCCCCTCTATCTGAAATTCAAGGGGGGCAAGGGGGTCGCGACCGGGTTGGGGATATTTTTCGCCTTGAGCCCCATCACAGGCGGGGTGGCTGTGGTGGCCTGGCTTGGGAGTGCGGTCATATTTCGCTTCTCTTCCGCAAGCTCCCTGGCCGCTTTTGCCGTGATGCCCATCACCTTGACGGTGTTGGGTGATACCAACGCACTCATGGTCTCAGCCGTCACCACTCCCCTGGTGTTTTGGCGGCACCGGCCCAATATCAAACGCCTCCTTGAGGGAACCGAACCGCGTATCGGCAAAAAAGGACCGCCGCCATGAAACGCCCGATGATTGATGATACCACCCTGACAAAAACCACGCTGAGTTGGGCCCTGGCCCTTTTTCTGACCCTGCTCTCCGGCTCGGCTGTCAGCGAAGAGGATCCCGCCACCAACCCCTATACGGTCAACAAGGGGGATACCCTGTGGGATCTTTCCGACAAATATCTCGAAAACCCCAGGCGCTGGCCCGATATTTGGGAGCGCAACGCCCACATCAACAGCCCCCACTGGATCTATCCCGGTGACAAGGTCTGGTTGGGTCCAGGCGCCAACGGTAGCGGCTCCGCCACCAGCTCCGGCGGGCTGCCGGTGGTCAAATTGACCCCACAAGCCCACACTGGCCCGGCTGTCAGGCAGGGAGCCCAGCTCTCTGACAGCAAAAAACATCTCATCAAAAGCTTTCTGGAAAAGGTCGGCTTTATCGTTGACGACGGTTTTGAGGGAGACGGCATCGTGATCGGCTCCCCTACCAAACGCTACGCCCTGGGTCAACACGACACCGCGCTTGTGCGTTTTAAAACCCCGCTGCCCAAGGGGGCAATTCTATCGATCTTTCGCAACGGCCCCCAACTGACCGATCCCGAGAGCGATGAATCCCTGGGTACCCTGGCCTATCGATTGGGCACCGCCCGGGTGGAGCGCAACACCCCTGAAGGGCCCATGGTACGGATTTTGGCCTCTTTTCAATCGATTCACCCCGGAGATCTCATCGCCCGCTACCATCCGGCCAACACCGACTATGAACTCCTGGCCAATCCCCCCGTTCCCCTTGAAGGCCATATCGTGGGCATCGTGGGAGGCATGGAGGAAGGGGGAACCAATCAGGTGGTCACCGTGGGGGTTGGTCGCAGAGACAAGGCGGTTCAGGGATCCATTCTCAGCATTATCCAACGTCGCACCACCACCGAGGATCCTGAAACCAAAGAGACCGTCTGGTATCCCTCCAAAGAGATTGGCCAGGCCATTTTGTTCCATGTGGGAGAAAAGGCCTCTTTTGCCCTCCTCGCCGGCACCCTGGAGTCTGTCACCCGGGGGGATCTGGTCCAGAGCGCAAACAGTGCTGTGAGCGATGAATCAGCGTTTGTACGTTGATTGGCTACGATTTATCCGAACCCCCGGTCTCAACCGGTCCCTCATCAATCGTCTGATTGATCATTTCGGCACCCCGGAAGCGCTCCTCGACGCCTCCGCCAAAGAGTTGCAGGCGGTCCCCGGGGCCACACCGCAACTGGCTGAGACGATTCTCAAGGGTCACCACAAACCCCATCCCGGCCTCTCCCCCCCGGACGAATTGGCAGCCCTCGCCCAGTTGGGGGGTAAAGCCCTCATTCTGGGCGGTCCCGACTATCCGCCGCTGCTGGCCACCATCCACGATCCCCCGCCAATTCTCTTTGTGCTGGGGGATGACACCCTGCTCACGGGAAAAAACAAGGTGGCCATCGTCGGCACCCGCAAGGCCAGCCATGGGGGATTGCAACTCGCCCGAAAAATGGGCGCCGATCTCTCCGGCCACGGTTTGATCACGGTGAGCGGCTTGGCCATGGGTATCGACACCGCTGCCCACTGGGGAGCTCTGGAGGGGGGTGGCCAGACCATTGCAGTGATTGCCACGGGTCTGGATATCGACTATCCCCACGCCAATGCCGAACTACGCAGGCGTATCATCGAAAAGGGCTGCCTCATCACCGAATCCCCCCTGGGCACCCCGGCCCTGCCCCATCTCTTTCCCCCACGCAACCGCATTATTTCCGGCTTGAGCCTGGGTGTGGCGGTGGTGGAAGCCTCCATGAAGTCGGGCTCTCTGATCACCGCCCGCCTGGCTCTGGAGCAGGGCAGAGAGGTGTTTGCCGTGCCCGGTCCGGTCACCGACAGCCGCTCCAAGGGAGTACACCATCTCCTCAAACAAGGGGCCTGCCTGGTGGAAAATGTCGCTGATATTATCCAGGAGCTGGAACTTTCCTGGTCTGACAGCCTTCCAAACAACCATGGGGAGAGGCTGGACACAGGGGCGCATTTATCAAAGGCCTCCCCTCGAACATCGCCAGAAGAGAGACCAGACACCCCACCCAATCAAGCTCAAAACCCGCCATCAGCAAGCGCCATACCGCCCCCCCAATCGGGCAGTGAAGCGTGGCTCATCGTGGAACAACTCAAAAAAGGCCCCCACCTGGCTGATGAGCTAGCCCGGAGTTGCGGATTGACAGTGGCATCTCTTTCGCGCATTTTACTTCAGCTTGAACTGGTCGGGGTGGTTCAACGCCTGCCCGGCAACACGTTCACCCTGGGGAAGCACCTGGAGTAAACCCGAACCATGACCTCAATCGTCGTCGTCGAATCACCAGCCAAGGCCAAAACCATCAACCGATTCCTCGGTAAGGATTATGAGGTGGTAGCCACCTATGGCCATATCCGGGATCTAGCCAAAAAAAATGGCTCCGTGGATCCGGAAGACGATTTTCACATGCACTATGAGGTTTCAAAAGACTCCTCAAAACATGTGACCGCCCTGGCCAAAGCCGCCAAGGGAGCGGATACCCTGTTGCTGGCCACTGACCCTGACCGCGAAGGGGAAGCGATCTCCTGGCATGTGCTGGAGGTGCTCAGATCCAAGCGGGGGCTGAGCAAAGTCCCGGTCAAGCGTGTGGTTTTTCACGAAATCACCCAACGGGCCATCCAGGAAGCCATCGGCAACGCCCGGGATCTGGACATGAATCTGGTCAATGCCCAGCAGGCCCGGCGCGCCTTGGATTATCTGGTGGGATTCAATCTGAGCCCCCTTTTATGGAAAAAAGTCCGCAGAGGTCTCTCTGCCGGGCGGGTCCAATCGGTGGCGTTGCGTCTGGTCTGCGAGCGGGAAGCGGAAATCGAGGCTTTCAAGCCCCAGGAATATTGGACCATCCAGGCGGAAGTTCAAAAAGAGAAGGCCCAAGGTGCTCCCCGCCCCTTCCCGGCCCGGTTGGTGGTGGCAGACAACAAAAAACTCGGCAAATTCGACATTCCCGATGATGCCACGGCCAAGCGCCTGGTGGGTGAGATAGAGAAGCAGGCCCTGTTTGTCGCCGATCTGGAAAAAAAGCGGGTTTCCCGCAATCCGGCCCCCCCCTTCATCACCTCCACCCTGCAACAGGAGGCCTCCCGGAAGTTGCGGTTTTCCGCCAAAAAAACCATGTCCACCGCCCAAAGGCTCTACGAGGGTCTGGAAGTTCCCACCGCCGACGGCGGCAAGGAGATGGCGGGACTCATCACCTATATGCGTACCGACTCGGTGACCCTGGCCCAGGAGGCGGTGGTGGCGTTGCGGGATTTGATCTCCAATCGCTACGGCCCGGAATTTGTTCCCAAAACCCCGAGACGCTATAAATCGTCAGCGAAAAATGCCCAGGAAGCCCACGAAGCGATCCGCCCCACCGATGCCAGCCGCACCCCTGAGATGCTCAAAAGCGTGCTGCCTCCGGATCAATTCCGCCTCTACGAGCTGATCTGGAAGCGTACCGTCACCTCCCAGATGGCTTCCGCCAAAATCGACAAGGTCGCTGCGACTCTTTCAGTCGGCAGCCCCGACCCCGAGGCCCCCTTTCGTCTCAGGGCCAACGGCTCATCGATCCATTTTCCCGGCTTTATGAAGGTCTACAGCGAAGGCCAGGATGAGGTTTCGGCCCAGGATCGCAACGACGACGAATCGGAAACCATGCTGCCCCCCCTGAAAAAGGGCGAGGCGATCCAACAAAACAAGCTCGACGCCAATCAGCATTTTACCGAACCGCCCCCCCGCTACACGGAGGCGACCCTGGTTAAAAGCCTGGAAAGCTTCGGCATTGGCCGACCCTCCACCTATGCCCCCACCATGTCCACGTTGCAGGATCGGGGTTATGTCAAACTGGAAAAGAGAAAGTTTTTTCCCGAGGATGTCGGGCTGGTGGTCAATAAGTTTTTGGTGGAGCACTTTCCCAAATATCTGGACTATCATTTTACCGCCCACCTGGAAGACGACCTGGATGCCGTCGCCCGGGGAGAGCGGGCCTGGGTGCCGCTGCTCAACGATTTTTGGCAGCCGTTCATCGATCAGGTCAAGGAAAAGGACAAGACCACCAAGCGGGCGGATGTCACCACCGAAGCCACAGGAGAAGCCTGCCCCGAGTGCGGCAAGGATCTCTTCATTCGCCTGGGTCGCTATGGCCGTTTCAAGGCCTGCTCCAACTATCCGGAGTGCCGCTTTACCGAAAACATCAAGAAAGAGGGGGAACCCGACCAACCCCCCAAGGCGGAGCCGGTCCTCTCAGAGGAAAAGTGCGAAAAGTGTGGTGAGTTCATGCTCATCAAGGAGGGGCGCTACGGAAAATATTATGCCTGCTCCGGCTATCCCAAATGCCGCAACAATCAGCCTCTGGAAAAGCCCAAAAACACCGAAATCGACTGTCCCCAGTGCAAAAAGGGTACTTTTCTGGAGAAAAAATCCCGGCGGGGTAAGATTTTCTACTCCTGCTCCCAATATCCCAAGTGCAAAAATGCCCTGTGGAACCTGCCGCTGAAAACCCCCTGCCCCAAATGCAACGCCCCCTTCATCACCGAAAAAACCACCAAAAAGTGGGGGACTCAGCATATCTGTGTGGTGGAAGGGTGTGACTATAAGGAAAGCGCGCCTGAGTCTGAATCCGAGTCTGAGTGACCCATGGGTGTTGGGAGAAAAATCCCCTTTTTCTCCCAACAAGCGGTTCCCTCTGAAAATCAATCATTCTCCCTGATTCACTCCCGCGAAAGCGGGCATTCAGGGAGATCCGCAAATAAAGGCGGGCGCCTGTTTCATAGCCCACCCATCCCCTTTGAAATCCGTCAAACTGCAACCTATATAAACTCAATCTGCATAAGCTTCACAAACCGTGCAAACCGGTCCGATGTGGTGAGCAAAGCGAACCGCATCATTCGGGCTGGAAGAAAACAAAGGCCAACCCACTTCCCATCACACCTATACAGCATGCTTGTAACTGTGACAGGCAATACGTAATACGTATTCCTTGCCTGTCAGCACGAACTACGATTAACTGGTAGGATGTGGTGAGCAAAGCGAACCGCATCAATTGAGTTGGAAACAAACGAAGATCAGCCGATTCCCTCCGAACTCATCGGCGGATGTATAAATGAGTCAGAGGTGTAGTCGTTCTAAATTATAGCCATTCGAATCAAGAATTGGACATATGCCGTTGTACTTTTTTCGTCACCCTTTAGCCGACCTTGTCTATGGGAAAAGGGCACCCATTGCCGCGAATTTCTATTTTCGCAGATTTTTTTCTTTTCACCCAACCACAGCATCCGTGTCGAGTATCGCACCCGGGTTTTCGTTGGTTTCGGTGTCGGTCGAAATTGCACTCCGCACCAGTCACCCTTCTGGATCTAGGCGTGGGGCAGCC